>NZ_CAXBDC010000018.1:0-52626 GCF_963974195.1 uncultured Nisaea sp. | reverse complement strand
CGCTATATTCTCGATTATTACCGCCTGTCGGCCGACAAGCGCATGCTGTTCGGCGGCGGTACGGTCTATGGCGGCACGGACCCGCACGATATCAGAGCCAAGCTGCTACCGAACATGAACAAGGTTTTCCCGCAGCTGAAAGGCGTGAAGATCGACTTCGCCTGGAGCGGGAATTTCGCCCTCTCGTTCAGCCGCGTGCCGCAGATGGGCCGGATTGGCAACAACACCTATTTCGCCCACGGCTATAGCGGACACGGCGTTACCGGCTCCCACACCTTCGGCCGTATTCTGTCGGAAGCCATCAATGGCGACAGGACCAGGTTCGACGTGTTCGAGAAGGTGCCGTGGTACCCGTTCCCGGGCGGCCGGATGTTCCGGGTGCCCTATTCGGCGGCCGGATCATGGTGGTACGCGCTCCGGGACAAGCTGGGGATCTAGTTACAGAAAAGGCGCGGCCTGCGAAGGCCGCGCCTTTTGGCTTTTACAGATATAACCGCTCAACTCACTCAGCCACACAATCCGCGAAATAGTGCATCTGCCCGTCTTCGCCGACTTCCTGCACGAGGCCGTGAATATCGGTTTCGAAGCCGGGGCATTCGCGGGCGAATTCGCGATTGAATTTCAGATATTCGACGATCTTGCCGTTGAAGACCTCACCCGGAATCAGCAGCGGGATGCCCGGCGGGTAGGGGGTGACGAGGCTGGTGGTGATGCGTCCCTCAAGCTCGTCGATCGGCACGCGCTGCGTGGTGCGGCGGGCGATGTGGGAGAAGGCCTCGCTGGGGATCATGGCCGGTGTCAGGTCGCTCAGATACATGTCGGTGGAGAGGATCGCCACGCCGTATTTGGCGTAGAGCGCATGCACATGCTGGCAGAGATCGCGCAGACCCATGCCCTCGTAGCGTTTCTGGGTGGCGCAGAATTCCGGCATGGTGCGCCACATCGGCTGGTTCTTGGCGTAATCGTCCTTGAACTGCTGCAACGCGGTCAGCAGCGTGTTCCAGCGGCCCTTGGTGATGCCGATGGTGAACATGATGAAGAAGCTGTAGAGGCCGGTTTTCTCCACCACCACGCCGTGCTCGGCCAGATATTTGGTCACGATGGAAGCGGGTATGCCCCAGTCGTCGAAGCGGCCGTCGAGATTGAGGCCGGGGGTGACGATCGTGGCCTTGATCGGGTCCAGCATATTGAAGCCCGGCGCCATGTCGCCGAAGCCGTGCCAGGAATCCTCGCCGTCTGACGCCTGAACGCCATCTGCATCGGTTTTCTTCAGCACCCAGTCCTTGGTGCTGCCCACGCCTTCCTCGGCCAGCGCATCCGGTCCCCAGACCTGGAACCACCAGTCGTCCTCGCCGAATTCCTCGTCGACCTTGCGCATCGCGCGGCGGAAATCGAGCGCCTCGGCGATGCTTTCCTCCACCAGCGCGGTGCCCGCCGGCGGCTCCATCATGGCGGCCGCGACGTCGCAGCTGGCGATGATGCTGTATTGCGGGCTGGTGCTGGTGTGCATCAGGTAGGCTTCGTTGAAGAGGTGCCGGTCCAGCTTGGCTTCCTGCGAGTCCTGTACCAGCACATGGCTCGCCTGACTGATCCCGGCCAGCAGCTTGTGAATGGATTGCGTGGCATAAGTCACCGAGTGCTTCGTCCGTTCCCGCTTGCGGCCCATCGAGTGATAGGTGCCGTAGAACGGGTGGAAGGAGGCATGCGGCAACCAGGCTTCGTCGAAATGCAGGTTCTCGACATAGCCGTCGAGCATGCCCTTGATGGTTTCGGTGTTGTAGAGCACACCGTCATATGTGGACTGGGTCAGGGTCATGATCCGGGGCTTGACGCTATCGGCATCGACATCCTGAAGCAGCGGATTGGCGCGGATCTTTGCCTTGATCGACTCGATTTCGAACTCGGCCTGCGGGATCGGGCCGATGATGCCGAAATGATTGCGCGTCGGCTTCAGGAAGACCGGGATGGCACCCGTCATGATAATCGAGTGCAGGATCGACTTGTGGCAGTTGCGGTCCACCACGACTACGTCACCCGGCGCCACGGTGTGGTGCCAGACCATCTTGTTCGAGGTCGAGGTGCCGTTGGTCACGAAGAAGCAATGGTCGGCGTTGAAAATGCGTGCGGCATTGCGCTCCGACGCGCCGATCGCGCCGTTATGGTCCAGCAGCTGGCCCAGCTCCTCCACGGCATTGCAGACGTCGGCGCGCAGCATGTTTTCGCCGTAGAACTGGTGATACATCTGGCCGATCGGGCTTTTCAGGAAGGCGACGCCGCCCGAGTGGCCGGGGCAGTGCCACGAATAGGAACCGTCCTCGGCATAATCGAGCAGCGCCTTGAAAAAGGGCGGCTGAATGCTCTCGAGATAGCTCTTGGCCTCGCGGATGATGTGGCGGGCGACGAATTCCGGCGTGTCCTCGAACATGTGGATGAAGCCGTGCAGCTCGCGCAGGATATCGTTAGGGATGTGCCGGCTGGTCTTGGTCTCGCCGTAGATATAGATCGGCACCTCGGAATTCTTCCAGCGCACTTCCTCGATGAAGGTCCGCAGATTCAGAACCGCGGGATCGAGATCGGGACCGGGGGTGAATTCCTCGTCATCGATGGACAGGACGAAGGCGCTGGCCCGGGACTGCTGCTGGGCGAATTGCGACAGGTCGCCATAGGTGGTCGCCCCGAGCACTTCGAAGCCTTCGGCTTCGATGGCTTGCGCAATGGCGCGAATGCCGAGGCCTGAAGAATTTTCGGAGCGAAAATCTTCATCGATGATGACGACGGGAAAGCGGAACTTCATGGACATGTCCTAACGGGAACATTGGTTATAGGGGACGCCCGTCCCCAATCCATAGACCAGCTCAACCACCCTGCCAACGAGGATTGGAGACCGCTGGTGCGCTACCGGGTGCTCAGTTCAAGGCAGGTCATCCGTTCCGCCGTCAAGCCGCATCGAGTTTCGCGGGGTTCCGGAGCGTTTCGACGTTGCGCCGATCTTTAACCGGGGCATGCGGGCTGCCGGGCTTAATCTGTCGGTGCTTGCTGGCGGCGTCTGGTAACATTCTTGGATTGAGCGCGATCAACGGAGTTTTATCGAATGATCCTGACATTCTGCGGCGCGGCCGGGACCGTTACCGGCTCGTGCTATTGGTTGCAAACGGACCGGTGCCAGTTCCTGGTCGATTGCGGAATGTTTCAGGGATCGAAGACCCTGAAGGAGCTCAACTACGGCCCTTTTCCTTTCGATCCGAAGGAGATCTCGTTCGTGCTGCTGACCCATGCCCATATCGACCACTCGGGCCTCATTCCCAAGCTGGTCAAGCAGGGCTTCACGGGGCAGATCTTTGCCACGAGAGGGACGGTCGATCTCTTGACCTATATGTTGCCGGACAGTGGCGGGATACAGGAAATGGAGGTCGAGAGGCTGAACAGGCGGAACGCCCGGCGGGGGCGTCCGGAGGTTACCCCGATCTATGGCAGGGAAGATGCGCAGGCTGCGCTCGGCTCTTTTTCCTCCGTCGAGTACGAGACGTGGCGTGATGTTGGCAATGGCGTGCGTGCCCGCTTCTGGAATGCCGGGCACATCCTCGGCTCGGCGTCTGTCGAGGTGGAAGTGTCGTCCGGCGCCCGGGGTGCCCGCCTTTCCCGGCTGCTGTTTTCAGGCGATATCGGACCCGACCACAAGCTGTTGCACCCGGACCCGGACGCCCCGGGAAACTGGGACTGGGTCTGCTGCGAGGCAACCTATGGCGGGCGGCCACGTGTCGATGTGACTCCCGAACACCGGCGAACTGTACTGGCGGAGGAAGTGAACAAGGCACTGTCGCGGGGAGGTAACCTGTTGATCCCCGCGTTCGCGGTCGAACGAACGCAGGAGCTTTTGCTCGATCTGGGGGCGCTGTTCGACCAGAATCGTATCCCTCAGGTGCCGGTGTTCCTCGACTCGCCGCTTGCGATCAGAGCGACCGAGGTCTTCGAGAAGAACGCCTCCGTTCTTGAGGATATTCCAGTCGTTGGAGCCAGCTTCCGGCGCGAGAATGTCCGCTTCACCGAGTCCGTCGATGAAAGCAAGTTGATCGCCCGTGTGAAGGGTGGGGCGATTATCATCGCCGGCAGCGGCATGTGCGATGCAGGTCGCATCCGGCACCATCTGAAGCAGAATCTGTGGCGCTCCAGTGCGACGGTCTTGCTGGTCGGCTATCAGGCTCCCGGCTCCCTGGGGTCGCTTCTCGCGGCTGGAGCCGGTGCCGTCACGATTTTTGGTGAGGATCTCCGGGTAAAAGCGGCGATCCGGCAGATCGATGTGTATTCCGGGCATGCTGACGGAGACGAGTTAATCAACTGGTTGATGGACCGGATGCCCGTGAAGTCGGGGATCTTCCTCACACATGGTGAGGAGGAAGCTCTTTCGGCCATGCGTGCCGGTCTCGAAGCCAAGGGCGTCGAGCCGGAACGGATCGTCATCCCGCAACTGGACGATGCCGTCGATTTGTCGGCCGGCCATGCTGCGATCAAATTCAAGAAAAAAGCCCGGCGGCTCACGCCGGAAGCGGTTAGGGGGCCGGATTGGCATAACGATCTGGCGGAATTCACGCTTCGCCTCAGGGAAAAGATGGAAGCTGCCGCCGATGATCGGTCACGGCGCAAGATCATCCGCCGTGTCGTCAGAGCCCTGGATGATCCCAAACGGCTATAATTCGAATTACCAGTGGAGCTACAGGCTTGATGTGTCGCTGATCTTGCCCTGATTTCACTTGTTTGATCCGCTGAAGGCTGGTGTGTTCCCATCAGTTTTCGTGTTTTGGGTATAATCACGATGGACACCGAAGGCATTCGCCTCTTTGTGAAGGCGGCGGACATGCTCAATATCAGTGCTGCCGGACGCCAGCTCGGACTGGCGCCAGCCGTTGCGAGCGCGCGGCTTGCCAAGCTGGAAAATCAGGTTGGAGCGGATTTGTTGCACCGCTCCACCAGGAAGGTTTCCCTGTCGCTGGAAGGTGCCGAGTTTTTACCCTTTGCCAGAGAGATCCTCGCGCAGGAAGATGCCGCACTTGCCGCCCTGGGCCACGGCAGTCTCGAAGTCAGGGGAACCTTGCGCTTTGCCGCGTCCAGTTCCTTTGCCCAACTTTTCATTGCCCCGATCCTGCCGGAATTCCTCGATCGTTATCCTGGCGTGAATCTCGAGCTCAATTTCTCCGATATGCAGACGAACCTTATCGAAGGCGGTTTTGATCTCGCCTTGCGCAACTATGCCATTGAGGACAGTAGTCTCCGGGCACGAAAGCTGGCTGATGACACGCGTATTCTCTGTGCGTCTCCGGATTATCTGGCCCGGCATGGAACACCCCATCTACCCGAGGATCTGGAGCAGCATCAGATGCTGATCTTCATGAAAGGTTCTGCGCGCAATCTGCTGGCTGGTGACGGTAAGCCGGCTGGCATGTTTCCTCCGCCCGGAGCCAGAAAGCGCGTGGAGTGTGATGACGGCGCGAGCATGCGCATTGCGACCACGGCGGGTGTCGGTATTTCGGTAAATTCGATTTGGAGTGTTCACAGGGAAATCCGGGAAGGTTCCCTCGTGCGGGTTTTGCCCGATTACGAGATCGAGGATAAATCAGCGATCTGGCTGGTCTATCCAAAGTCAAATGTCCTGACGGCGAAGGTCCGGGTGTTCATAGATTTTCTGTTGGAGAAGATTGGCGATCCTCCGATCTGGGGAAGATGAGGGGCATTTGGATATATTATATTGAAAATCCGAAAACTAATTCTGATTAATGCTCGTTTATATATGTAATATAAAATTTATATCTACCGGACTGAACAGTTATCCCGCTGGAGATGTCCGATGAAAGCAATGATCCTCAACGAATATGGCGAAAACGCTACATTCACAGAGACTGAACTCCCCCAACCTTCCGTAAAGGCCGGACATGTGCTGGTCCGTGTCGCTGCGACAAGCGTGAACACGGTCGATACGATGATCCGTCAAATGGGGCAGGAAAATCTGCCTATATCACCCGATCTGCCGGCAGTGCTCGGTATGGATTTCGCCGGTATCGTTGAAGCGGTTGGCGAAGGTGTCACCGGTTTCGCGCCGGGCGACGAGATCTATGGCTGCGCCGGAGGGCTCATGGATTTGCAGGGAGCGCTCGGGGAATACATTCTGGCAGATAGCAAGCTGATCGCGCACAAGCCGAAATCCCTTTCGATGCGCGAGGCGGCGGCGCTGCCTCTCGTTGCCATCACTGCCTTTGAAGGCCTGCAGCGCGCCAATATTCACGCCGGCCAGAAGGTTCTGGTTCATGGTGGCGCAGGCGGTGTTGGACATGTTGCTGTCCAGCTCGCCAAGCATTCCGGGGCCGAGGTCTATGCAACGGTTTCCGGCGGGGAGCAGGCTGGGATCGTCGAAGGATATGGCGCCATCGTCATCAATTATAAAACCGAGACCGTTTCGGACTATGTGAACAAGCATACGGGCGGTGCCGGGTTCGATATTGTCTATGACTCGGTCGGTGGCGCCAATCTGACGAACTCCTTCGAAGCGGCTGCCTTGAACGGTCACGTCGCCACAACGGTGTCCATGGTTGAGCTGGATCTGACAGCAGCGCACTTCAAGGGGCTGTCCCTGCATGTCGTCTTCATGCTGATCCCGATGATCCACGATTATAAACGGGAAGAGCACGGAGCGATCCTGACGGAACTTGCCGGAATCGTGGATTCCGGCAAGCTGACGCCCCTGCTGGATGAAAAGACGTTCGGGCTTGCCGATGTCGGGCAGGCCTATGACCGGCTGACCAGCGGGCAGGCCATTGGCAAGGTTGTCGTCGAGATCTGAACGCTCGCCAAGACCGGATAAAGGGTGGAGAGGGCGGTGAGCCGCTCACTCCACCCCGGCGAGGATGGCGTCGATTTCCTCCGGTGTGCAGTTCAGCTCTTCCAGGATCGCGCGGCTGTCCTGGCCGACCCTGACCGGCGCGCTGGCCTGGGTCATCGGGCCGTCCTCGTTGGCCAGGAAGGGCGCACCGACCAGCTCTGGTTTCCCGTCAAGACCGTCACCGGATGCCGTGACCAGAATGCCCCGGTGCGCGAGTTGCGGGTCCGAAAGCGCTGCTTCCAGGCCGCGTACTTGCTGCACCGCGACGCCATGCTGTTTCAGGACCGGGAGCCATTCCTCCGCGGTCCGGGTTCTCATGGCGGCCTGCACCAGTTCCCGGCCTGTCCCGAAATTTTCCTGACGTGCGGTCTCCGTTGCGTAGCGCGGGTCCTGCAGGCTTTTCTCAAGCCCGAGGGCACGGAAACAGGCCTCCTGCTGCGCCGGTGTCAGGGTCGCCAGCAGCAGGAGGCCGTCGCGTGTCTCGAAGGCGCCTGCAGTGGGCTGCGCCATCGGCGAGCCATTGCCGAGCAGGCCTGGGAGATTGCCGCGCATCATGTAGTCCGCCGCCTGGCAGGACATCATCTGAAGGGCGGTGTCGTACATCGCGACGTCGAGATACTGGCCCTGGCCGGTGACCGCGCGCCGGTACAGCGCGGAGGCAATCGCGTAGGCCGCCGAGATGCCGGTGGTCATATCGATCAGCATGAAGCCGACGCGGGTCGGGCCAACTTCCTTGTGGCCGGTCAGGGTCATCATGCCGGAATCGGCCTGCACGGCGACATCATATGCCCGTTCGGTGCTTTTCGGGCCGGTCTGGCCGTAGCCGCTGATCGAGCAATAGACCACGTTCGGGTTGGCCGCGCGCACGCTCTCGTAATCGATACCGAGCTTGGCCGCGACACCCGGAACGAAATTCTCCACCACCACATCCGCGTTCTCGACCAGTTTGAGCGCGGCCGCCCGGCCGGCGTCCGACTTGAGGTCGAGCGCGATGCTGCGCTTGTTGAGATTGACGGTGAGGAACGCGGGGGACATCCGCTTTGCCGCCATTTCCGGATCCGTCAGAACGCCGCGCAACTGATCGCCGTCGCCCGGCGGTTCGATCTTGATCACGTCGGCATCGAGCAGGCCCAGCATCTGCGTTGCCACCGGCCCGGACAGCACGCGGCTGAAATCGATGACCCTTATGCCCTTGAAGGCTTTCATGCGCTTGCTCCCTGAAATCCTTGCATTTCGCAATTGTTCGACCGGTCTCTCGAACCGGCCTTTTGTTTGCTTGATAATGAATGGACCGGGGTGAGTAGTCCCGATTTTTATGCGGTTTTCTGCGGGCTTGAATTTGCGGCCGGTCATTGCCTTATGGATTGCTCGTGGCCGGGTTTTCGGGGCTTGGAGCAGGTAAATTCATCATCGGATTTTAGTCGCCAAAACCCATCTTCCCCTGAATAATTACTCTCGAAATACCGTATCCGGAAATTTCCAGTGCGATGCCGCCGACCGGGGCGGAATCGTTACGCGCCAGGCTCTGCTGCGCGAAAGAAAGCTGATCTCGAATGGGCAATACATACAAGGTTCAGGTGCTTCATTTCTCCAATATCCTGGAAATAGAGGGCGCGCGGACGACACGCGATTTCGAGGCGCTGCTCGATGCCATGGAATACGGTGACCTGTCCGGGCTGAGCGACGCGGAGAAGCGGGAGATGTGCATCCTGTCGCTGCAGGACCGGGAGCCCGAGGAGGCGGCGTATCTGGTGCTGAAGCACGATATGGCAGACGTCCTTCGCGACGGGCAGATGCGCAACGCCGCCGGTGAGATGCAGGACGAGAAGCTCTGGGAGGAATATTCGAATTCCACCCTGCACGAACGGTTCTTCAATGCCGGGAGCCTGCTCTATGCGGCTTTTCCCAAATCTTTCCCGAAGCCCGATGCGGTCCGTCTGGAGCTTCAGATCACGGCGGCCGGGGCGGGCGCGAAGCAGCTGCTGAAGAACGTCGATAACGAGTCGTTTCTGGTCCGGCTGCTGGCGGATGGCATGGATGATCATGCCATCCTGCACCGGTTGTACGGCGATCAATTGTCCGGAAAATCGTTCCCAAATGCCGCCGAGATTGTCTGGACCGTGCGCGCGGAGCCTGCGGGCGAAGACACGGTAAAACTGGAGGTCATCAGCTCCGGCTATTGGCTGGACGCGCTCGAGCGCACGAAGAATTATGAGTCCGCCGCCTATCCCGATGCAGCCTAACGCAGGGACCGCACACTCACAGGCGGGGGCAGGTATCCTATCTTTCCTTTCCGCCACCCGGTGCCTCGGCTAGATTCCTCCCGCCGCACCAATACGGACGGCTCCTGAATCATTCAGCCAGGCAGGTCATTAAATGAGTATCGCGTCCATACTTGCGGTGCGGGAAGTCGACAGCCCCTACGCCTGGTTTCGGCTCTCCATGTCGTTGCTGATCAGCATGATCGGCGGTGTCGGCCTGTGGTCCGTCGTGGTCATTCTGCCGGCGGTGGAGGCGGACTTTAATCTGGCCCGGGCCGATGCCTCGCTGCCCTATACGGTGACCATGATCGGCTTTGCCGTCGGCGGTATCCTGATGGGAAAGCTGGCTGACCGGTATGGCATCGTGGTGCCGCTGCGTTTCGGCGCGGTCGCCCTTGCGCTCGGCTACGGCCTGTCCTCGCAGGCGGAAACGCTCTGGCAGTTCGCGCTGCTTCAGGGGCTGCTGGTCGGCATGCTCGGCAGTTCCGCCAGCTTCGGGCCGGTGATTTCCGACGTCACGCACTGGTTTCAGCGCAGGCGCGGGATTGCCGTCGCCATCGGTGCCAGCGGAAGCTATCTCGCGGGCACGATATGGCCGCCCATGGTGCAGTATTTTGTCGATGCGTATGGCTGGCGCGACACGCACATGATCATCGCGGGCATCTGCCTCTGTACCCTTCTGCCGCTCTCGGCGGCGCTGCGGGCACGCACGCCAACCGCCCCCGTGCCGGCGCCGGGCACATTGTCAGGCACGGCGGCCGGCGGTGTACAGGAGAGCTATGAAGGCGCCTTGCCGCGCCCCGCCGTGCAGGGGTTACTCCTTGTCGCCGGTATCAGCTGCTGTGTCGCCATGGCAATGCCGCAGGTTCATATCGTCGCCTATTGCGGAGATCTCGGTTACGGCACGGCACGGGGGGCGGAGATGCTGTCCCTGATGCTGGCCACCGGCATTGTCAGCCGGCTTCTGTTCGGCTGGATTGCGGACAGGATAGGCGCCTTGCCGACGCTGCTTCTGTCGTCGGTCATGCAGGGGCTGTCGTTGTTGTTGTTCCTGCCCTTTACCGGGCTGTTTTCCCTCTATGCCGTCTCGGCCCTGTTCGGCCTGGCCCAGGGCGGCATTGTGCCAACCTATGCGCTGATCGTGCGGCGGGTCTTCCCGGCGGCGGAAGCGGGCACCCGGGTGGGGCTCGTCCTGTCGGCGACGCTGCTTGGCATGGCGCTTGGCGGCTGGATGTCGGGCAAGATCTACGACATGACCCTGTCCTATGACGCGGCCTTCCTGAACGGCGTGGCCTGGAACCTGCTCAATCTCGGCATTGCCCTGTTCCTCTGGTACCAGCTCGATGGACGGCGCCCGGCGCGGGTCGCCGGGGCCGCCTGAGAGCTGGAAGCCTGAGAGGTCTCAGGAAGTGAGGGTCAGGCCTGCCCCGCAGCATCCCGGCGGGCGCGCCGCGCCGGACGGATCCGCAGAAGCCAGACGAACAATCCGGTCAGCACGAGCAGAATGACGCTTGCGGGACTGCGCAGGAAGATCGTCGGATCGCCATCGGAAACGATCAGGGATCGGCGCAGGAATTCCTCGAAATAGGGACCGAGGATCACGCCCATGAGCGCAGGCACCACCGGATAGCCGAAGGCGCGCAGCAGGAAGGCAAGCACGCCGATCGCCAGTGCCATCCACATCTGGAAGATCGAGAAGGAGGAGGCGTAGACGCCGACCATCGAGATCATCGCGATGAAGGCATAGAGCAGGCCCCGGTTGATCTGCGAAAGCCGCAGATAGATCGGCCCGAAAGCCAGAACCGAGACGAAGACGAGGATCGAGGAGACGAAGAGGGCGGCGAACATCGGCGCGATCACGCCAAAATTGCTGCCGAGCAGTGCCGGCCCCGGAACCAGACCATGGATCAGCAGCACGCCGAAGATGATCGCGGTGACCGCGTCGCCGGGGATGCCCATGGTCAGCAGCGGAATCACGGCACCGCCGCACATGGCATTGTTCGCGGACTCGGAGGCGGCCAGTCCTTCATAGGAGCCGTTACCGAATTTCTCCGGATGTTTGGCACCGCGTTTGGCTTCGGCATAGGCGATGAAGGATGCCATCGAGGCCCCGCCGCCGGGCAGCATGCCGATCAAGACTCCGATGACGGAGCTTTTCAGGTAGGTGACGACGCCGACTTCCTTCAGCTTCTCCCGGCTCGGCAGAAAATCCCTGCGTCTGGGACGGTCGGCCTTGGCGACTGTCCGGGCCATACCGGCGGCGGCCGGCAGGGCTGCCTGGGCGATCAATTCGCACACGGCGAAGAGACCGATCACAGCCGGCAGCAGGCCGATGCCCTCGATCAGGTGATAGCTGCCGAAATCGAAACGTCCGACCGGGACCATCGGGTCGATGCCGACGGTGGAAATCATCAGGCCGATCGCCATGGCGGTCATGGCCTTCATCAGCGATCCCGAGGCGACGATGGTGACCGTCACGATGGCCAGCAGGACCAGAGAGAACTTGTCCGGGGTCTGGAACAGCAGGGCGAGGGAGCTGACCGGCTGGGCCAGGGCGATCAGCACCACGGCACCGATCAGCCCGCCGATGGCGGAGGAGAGCGCACTGACGCCGAGAGCCTGCGGGCCTTCCCCGCGTTTCATCAGGGCATGGCCGTCAATCGTCGTGATCGCGCCTGACGGCGCGCCCGGAATGTTCAGCGTGATGCCGGTGATCGAGCCGGAATAGATCCCGGCCATATAGATCCCGGCGACCATCACCAGCGCATCGGAGACGTTCATCCCGAAGGTGAAGGGCAGCAGCAGGGCAATGGCCAGGGTCGCGGTCAGGCCGGGAATGGCGCCGAACACCAGACCGAGCAGGAAGCCGCCGATCAGATGCAGGAAGGTGAAGGGATTGGCGAGTGCGAGGAAGCCGTCAGCTATCTGGGCAATCATCTCAGAACTCCCAAACCGGCAGATAAAGCTCGAATACCTGCACAAAGAAAAGCCAGCCGAAAAGCGTGACGCCAAAAGCGATCGCAGCGGCGAGGAGGGCGGACGGCAGCCAGACGCCGCGCCGCTCGAAATCGAAGAAGAAGGCAATCATGAACGTGTAGAGGAAAGCCGAGACCAGATAGCCGAGATAGAAGAAACCGATGATGAACAGGACTGTCAGCCCGACGGCGATCAGAGGCCCGACGAGCCGGATGTGGGGCACGTGCTCTGACTGGATGGCGTCGGTTGCGGCAGGTGCCTGGGCGCGGATCTCGGTGAAGAGGATACGTGCGACCGCCAGATAGATGAAAATGCAGAGCATCGAGGGCAGGAACGCCGGGCCCGGCTCGCCAGAGGCGAAGGGCAGGTCCATTTGCAGCACCTGGCTCGCATAAACGGTATTCAGCGCGGTGAGCGCGAGGGCGAATATGACCTGACCGTTCAGTATCCTTGTCATTTCGAAGTCTCTTCCCTGTATATCGGGGCGGTGTCGGCCGGAAAGACTCCGGGCATTCTCCGGGATTGAAACGGGGGATGCACCGGGTCCGAACTGATGTCCGGACCCGGCAGTATCACATTTATTTGCTGAGCAGGCCCGCTTTGACGAGGTCGTCGATCAGCTTGAACGCTTTTGTCTGGGAAGCCTTGACGTAAGCGGTCGTTTCTTCCGCGTTCATCCAGACGGCGCCCATGCCGGTTTCCGCGGAGGTCTTCTGGAATTCAGGCATGTCGAACACCTTGGCGAAGGCATTTTCCAGCACCTTGCGCTGTGCCGGGTCGACGTCGGCCTGGGTGGCGATCAGACGGAAGCTGCCCCAGACAACGTCGAAGCCCTGTTCCTTGAAGGTCGGGACATCCGGGAACAGATCCGAACGCTTGTCGGACATCACGCCGAGAACCCGTGCCTGGCCGGACTGAACGGCGGCGAAAGCAGCAGAAAGGCTGGTGGATGCCGCGTCGGCTTCGCCGGAGAGCAGTGCTTCACGCTGCGGGCCGGAGCCTTTCGGATAGGGCACGTGCTGTACCGTGATGCCGGCCTGCTGTTCGAAATCGATGGCCGGAAGATGCCAGACGCCGCCGGTGCCGACATTGGCGATCTTCAGCGTACCCGGTGCAGCCTTGGCGGCGGCGACGAATTCCTCAAGATTTTTCCACGGAGCGTCCGCCTTCACGATGAGGGCGGTCGGGTGCACGGTCACGGAACCGAGATAGGCGAGCTGCTCGGTGTCGTAACCCGGAACCAGCTTGTAATACGGAACGGTGATGACGCTGTCCCAGGTCAGGGAGCCGATGGTGTAGCCATCGGGACGGGACTTCATCAGACGCAGGGTGCCGACGCCGCTCTGCGCTCCGGTCACATTCTGGGTGTTGATGCCCACGCCAAGCTGCTTCTCGGCGAAGTTCATGAAGGTGCGCATCACGGTGTCCGTGCCGCCACCGGCGCTCCACGGCATGATGTGCATGATATCCTTGCTCGGATAGTCGGCCGCAGTGGCGGTGGAAGTGGCGGTGCCGGTGAACGGCAGTGCCAGCGTGGTCGCCACTAGCAGCGTCTTTGTCAGTTTTCCGAAGAGTTTCATAATCGTCCTCTCTGTCAGGGTTGTGGGTGAGATGTGGCGCGTTGCCCGCGCCTTCGTAATTGTCAGGTGAAGTAGGGAAGATTCTTTTTCTTCGCGGCACGCACCCAGGAGGGCACGAAGGGAATGATCTTGTCCTGCGACGGAACCATGATCTCGATGAAGCTGGCGCCTGGATGTTCGATCGCGGCGCGCAGTGTCGACTCTATCTCGCTCTCGGAGGTGATCCGGGCGGTCTTGAAGCCGAAGCCTTCGGCCACCTTGATATAGTCCACGGCACCGAAATCAGTCGACCACGGCTCGTCGACATCGTCCAGCAGGATCGCTTCGCCGCGAATCCAGCCGTAATTGTCGTTCCGGGTCAGGATGACGGTGATGTTTTTCCCGCTGCGTTTGATGGTTTCGAAATCTCCAAGGACGAAGGCAAGTGAGCCGTCGCCGGTGAAGGATATCACAGGTCCGTCATTCGCGTAGGAAGCCCCGATTCCGGCCGGAACCGAATAGCCGAGCGCGCCCATCGAGTAGTTGGTGATATAGCCCCGGCCCGCCTGTTTCAGCGAGAGCAGGGCGGAGGGATAGATCGCGCTGACACCCGGTTCCGCCGTGACAATGGCGTTGGCCGGCAGAATGGCATCCAGCGCCTGGGTCAGCTTGACCGGCGAGATGGTGCCTTCCGGCATTGGGATATTGGAGTTGAAGACGTTGTCGAGCGCGGTGCGCTTGATCTCGGTAAGGTCGAGTGTCTCGCGCTTCAGGTCCGGGTGCCCGTCCTTGATCAGCTCGACCATGTATTCGAGCGTGGCGCGGGCATCGCCGACGAGGCCGACCTTCAGCGGAAAATTGTTGCCGACATGGGCTTCGGCGATATCCAGATGCAGGAAGGTCTTGCTCTTCGGGTCGCCATAGAGCTGCCAGTGATCCGTCGAGCTCGAATCCGTGTTGGTGCCGATAAAGAACACCGTATCCGCGTCTTTTAGATAGGCATTCGAATATTCCATGCCGCCGCGCGCGCCGATGACACGGAGTGAGAGCGGGTGCGTTTCGGCGATGGTTCCCTTGCCCGGCGTGGTCGTCGCGACGGGGATCTGCAGCAGCTCGGCGAGTTCGACGAGAACTTCCGACGCGCGGGAAATCAGTCCTCCCTGGCCGCAGACGATGACCGGCTTCCTTGCGGCGAGCAGAGCCGCGACGGCCTCCCGGACCTTCGCATGGTCGGCCACCGGACGGTGTGCCGGATAGTGCTGGTATTCGGGCTCGGCATAGAGATCGTCAATCTCGGCCGTCTCGTGGAAGACGTTGATCGGCACCCGGATATGCACCGGTGCCGGCCGGCCGGAGGTGGCCACGCGGAAGGCGCGGCGCAGCATGAACGGGATTTCCTTCACGTTGGTCAGGTGGAAGGATTCCTTGCAGATGCTGGCATAGAGCGCCGTCTGGTCAACGCCTGTCAGCCCGTGCTTCTTGTCCTGGTTCACCGGGATATCGGAGCTGAAATAGATCACCGGAACGGAGCTCAGATAGGCTTCCGTGATGCCGGGCGTGCAATGGGTCACGCCGGGGCTGGGAGCTTCCAGCACGCAGGGGCGGCCCGTGATCTTGGCATAGGCTTCGGCGGCAAAGGATGCGGTACGCTCATCCCGCGTCAGGACGTACTCGATCTTCGAATGTTGCCGCCACTCCTTGTACCAGCCGATCGTCGTCTCGCCGGGCAGTCCGAAGACATGCGCCACGCCATGGAGCTCCAGCATCTTCAGGATGGCCTGTGCGCCGTTCATGGTACTTCCCACCGGAGAGTCTCCCTAGTTAGGCTAAAAAGAGGAATGCAGTTCTGTATACAGAGTGATACACAGCACTAAATACGAATCAATTGTTTTCTCTCGAACATACTTTACAGTGACGGAGAGCCAGTCAGTGAAATCGGACTTCGAGTAAGAATGACAAGACCCCAGGGCACGGTCGAACGGACCTATTGTCAGCTCAAGGAAATGGCTGCCAACTACGCATTCAAGCCGGATTCCCGTCTGAACGAGAGCGAGTTGTCGAAGAAGCTGGAAACCAGCCGGACGCCGCTGCGCGAGGCGCTGAACAGGCTGGTGGCCGAAGGCTTTCTGACCTCCCGGAGCGGTCAGGGATTCTTCTGCCGTTCGCTTAACCCTACCGAGATCATGAATCTGTACGAGGCGCGCGCCGCGATTGAATGCGAGGCGGTGAAGCTGGCCGCGATGCGGGCGAACCCGGCGGATGTGCTTGAGCTCGAGCGTCTGCTTGAGCAGTCCCATGCCGCGGAATACCAGCCCGGCACGTCGCCGGTGGCTCTGGTCAAGCTGGACGAGGATTTTCATCTGCGTCTGACGGGGCTTTCCGGCAATGCCGAGATGGTCCGCATGCTGGAGAACATGAACGGCCGGATCCATTATGTCCGCCTGATCGACCTGAAAACACTCTCCGAACGCGACGGCCCGGACGTCATCACCACGGAGCCGCATAAGCGCATCCTGGACGCGGTGAAGCGCAAGGACCCGGATGCCGCGCAGCTTGAAATGCGCAGGCATATCGAGCGCCGCCTGGAAGCCATCACGATTAATGTCCGGAGCGCCTTCGCGCAGCTTTATGCGCCCTGATTGCTCCCATCAGGACTTGAATGGCGGGTCAAATCGAGGCATTGAAAACCCGCAATACGACCCGCCGTTAAAGGCGGGCACTGACGGCCTTCCGCCGCCACAATCCTCGGAGCGATGCTGGTCTGAACCATAACCGGGCCCATATGGAGCTATCGGAGGACCGATCATGACCGACACACGCATTGAAACCGACACGATGGGCGAGATGTCCGTTCCGGCGGACAGATACTGGGGCGCCCAGACCCAGAGATCCCTGCAGAATTTCAAGATTGGCGGGGAGCGGATGCCCGTCGCGCTGATCCGCGCCTTCGCGATCCAGAAGAAGGCCGCGGCGCTGGCCAACATGGATCTTGGCAAACTGGACGCGGAGCTTGGCAAGGCCATGGTGGCGGCTGCCGACGAGGTGATCGCGGGCACGCTCGACGATCATTTCCCGCTGGTGGTCTGGCAGACAGGCTCCGGCACCCAGACGAACATGAACCTCAATGAAGTGATCTCGAACCGGGCCATCGAGCTGATGGGCGGCGAGATCGGCAGCAAGCAGCCGGTGCATCCGAACGATCACGTCAATATGGGGCAAAGCTCGAACGACAGTTTCCCGACCGCCATGTCGATTGCCGGTGTGCTCGAGATCGACAGGGCGTTGTTGCCCGCGTTGCAGGAGTTTCATGCGGCTCTGCTGGTGAAAGCAGAGGAATTCTCCGGCATCGTCAAGATCGGCCGGACCCATCTGCAGGACGCGACGCCGGTGACGCTGGGGCAGGAGTTTTCCGGTTATGCCCGGCAGATCGAGCTCGGCATCGAGCGTGTGCGCGGGGCGTTGCCGAGATTGATGGAGCTGGCCCAGGGCGGCACCGCTGTCGGCACGGGGTTGAATGCGGCTCCGGGTTTTGCCGAGAATTTCGTGGAGAAGGTCCGGGAGCTGACCGGTTTGCCCTTCACCAGCGCGGTGAACAAGTTCGAGGCGCTGGCGGCGCATGACGCAATTGTCGAGATGTCGGGTGTTCTCAATGTTCTGGCCGCGAGTTGCATGAAGATCGCGAACGATGTCCGGATGCTTGGCAGCGGTCCCCGCAGCGGGCTTGGGGAGCTGCAATTGCCGGCGAACGAACCCGGCTCGTCGATCATGCCGGGCAAGGTCAACCCGACCCAGTCCGAATCCCTGACGCAGGTTTGTGCCCAGATCATGGGCAATCACACCACGATCACCGTCGCCGGTGCCACGGGGCATTTCGAGCTGAATGTCTTCAAGCCGGTGATGATTTTCAATCTGTTGCAGTCAATCAGGTTGTTGGCCGACGGGACGCGCAGCTTCTCCACCAACTGCGTGGCCGGGATCGAGGCCAATGAAGAGCGTATTCAGCAGCTGATGCAGCAGTCCCTGATGCTGGTGACCGCGCTTAATCCGCATATCGGCTACGACAAGGCAGCCCAGATCGCGAAGAAGGCCTTCAATGACGGCACCAGCCTCAAAGAGGCGACGACCGCTCTCGGACATCTGACGGCCGAGCAGTATGACGAATGGGTGCGGCCGGAGAACATGGTCGGGAAGTAAGCCCGGACATCCTCAGCATTGTTTCCGAACAATAGAACGCCGGCGGGTTTCCCTCCGGCGTTCAGCTTTTACGGGCTTCGGCGTCCTTCTTCAGGGCGCTGCGCGCGACAAGCCAGACGCGCCAATAATTGAAGATATCGCCGGGGACGAAAACCGCGCCGCGCGTCCTGCTTCTCGCCGAACAGGCCGAGGGCGCGTAGGCGGTTCGGGAAAAAGTAGGGCACCCGGCCTACCCTAAAACGCGGAAATGAAGATTGCGGGAATGCGGCATTTGACGGGCCGAGGGTCAATATCGGCCCGCTTCCGCGCCTTAATGCACTGAAATTACATGTCGTATTGGCGATAGACCCTTTTCAAAGCTTGTCTTAAGCTGAACGGATAAACAACCGATGGGGGATAATCCTTTCGGATATGAATAGGGGGTATCAGAATGAAGTTAATTATCGGACTGGATGGTCACGGTTCTGGCGAGCGCGCATTGCAGTTCGGCCAAAATCTGGCATCGGCGGGGACCGACTGTGAGCTCCTCGTTGTTTATGTGATTGAATGGTCACCCTTCTCCTTTCAAACAGCGGAAGAAAACGCTCAGCGTCATAAGCGGCGTGAAGAAGAAATCGCCCTGGCGATGGAACGGGTTGTCGCCCCTGCGGTCGATACACTGAAAAAGGCGGGCGTGAATGCGCGTGGCATGGTCCGGCATGGAAATGTCGCGGACACATTGAACGCTGTCGCGAGTGACGAAAAAGCGGATCAGATCATTGTGGGCCGGACGTCGGAAGGGGGCATTGCCAGCCGCCTTTTCGGCAGCGTCACGGCAAATCTGGTCATGCATGCGGACGTACCGGTAACGGTCGTTGCTTAAAGGGAGGGGGCTCGTAATGAAACGATTTAATCTGGGGGCATTGTTCGCATTGCTCATCGGGGTGGTCAGCACCCCGGCTCTGGCGCAGGAAGCTGAAAGCCTGGACGCAAAGGTCAACGCGATCTTCGCAACGGTAACCGGCCCGTTCGTCAGTCTTATCTTCGCCCCGATCCCGGGAACCAGCTTTCCCTGGATCGTGATGTGGCTGGTTATCGCCGCGACGATCTTCACGCTGTATTTCGGCTTCGTTCAGTTCCGCTTCTTCAAGCATTCCATCGAGCTTGTGAAGGGCGACTATTCCGATCCGAATGATGCCGGTGAGGTCAGCCACTTCCAGGCCCTTGCCACGGCACTGTCCGGCACGGTCGGTCTCGGGAATATCGCCGGTGTGGCGGTTGCCGTCGGGATCGGTGGTCCGGGCGCGACTTTCTGGATGATCCTTGCCGGTCTGATGGGCATGGCATCCAAGTTCACCGAATGTACGCTCGGCGTGAAATACCGGAACGAATATGCGGACGGCACCGTCTCCGGTGGCCCGATGTATTACATCTCCAAGGGGTTTGCCGAAAAGGGGCTTCCCGGCGGCAAGATCCTGGCGGTTCTGTTCGCGATCTTCTGCATCCTTGGTGCATTGGGCGGCGGGAACATGTTCCAGGCCAACCAGGCGCATGCCCAGATCTCCGGTATCGTCGGCGACTTCCCGGGCTGGATTACCGGTCTTGTCTTCGCTGCTGTTGTCTTCCTCGTCATCGTCGGCGGCATGAAGTCGATCGCCAGCGTGACCGAGAAGATCGTGCCGTTCATGGGCATTCTCTACGTCGCGGCGGCGATCATTATTCTGATCGTGAACTACCAGAATATCGGCTGGGCATTCGGCCAGATTTTCGAAGGCGCCTTTACCGGCCTCGGGATTGCCGGCGGTTTCGTCGGGGCCTTGATCCAGGGCTTCAAGCGGGCCGCTTTCTCGAACGAGGCCGGTGTCGGTTCGGCCGCCATCGCGCACTCCGCGGTGCGGACGAAAGAGCCGATCACGGAGGGTTTCGTTTCCCTGCTGGAGCCGTTCATCGATACAGTTGTCATCTGCACGATGACGGCCCTGGTGATCACGATCTCCGGACAGCTGATCGTGGACCCGGCGACGGGGAATTACATGCTCGACGGCTCGCACATCGCGACGATCGACGGGAACTCGGGCGTTGCCCTGACATCCGCTGCCTTCGGCTCGGCGGTCAGCTGGTTCCCTTACGTGCTGGCCATCGCGGTCATCCTGTTCGCGTTCTCGACCATGATCTCCTGGTCCTATTACGGACTGAAGAGCTGGACCTACCTGTTCGGCGAAGGGAAAACAGCGGAACTCGTCTTCAAGCTCCTGTTCTGCGTCTTCGTGGTGATCGGGGCTGCTGCCAATCTCGGCCCGGTGATCGACTTCTCCGACGCGGCGATCTTCGCCATGGCGGTGGTCAATATCATCGGCCTCTACTTCCTGATGGGCGTGGTCAAGAACGAGATGACCTCCTATGTCGAGCGCCTGAAATCGGGCGAGATCCGGAAGTTCAAGAAATAAAGGGCACCTAAAGCGCCAACCGACCTCGTAACGAAAGGAGGCACCTTCACAGGTGCCTCCTTTTTCTTCGGATATGTTCTTAGCGCTGGTGCGGGACGCGGCCGCCCCGCTCGGGTTCCGCGTTATGCGGCCTTGACGCCGGTGAGGAATTTCTCGACCTGGGCGCGGAGCCGGTCGGCCTGAACATTGAGCTCACCGGCCACGCCGGTCACCTGGGTTGCCGCGCTGCCGGTTTCACCGGCGGCCTGCATGACTTCGGTAATGTTGACGGTGACTTCCTGGGTGCCCATTGCCGCTTCTTCGACATTGCGGGCAATCTCGCCTGTTGCTGCCCCCTGCTCATCGACCGCTGCCGCAATGGCTGTGGCAACCTCGTTCAGCTCGTTGATCGTCGCGCCGATGGCGTCCATTGAGCTGACTGCGGCATCGGTTTCCGTCTGGACCCCCCCGATCTGCTGGGAAATCTCTTCCGTTGCCTTGGCCGTCTGGGTCGCCAGGTTCTTCACTTCGGAGGCGACCACGGCAAAGCCCTTGCCGGCTTCTCCGGCCCGCGCCGCCTCGATCGTGGCATTGAGGGCAAGAAGGTTGGTCTGCTCGGCGATGTCGGAAATCAGGTTGATCACCTCGCCGATCTGCTGGGCTGTCTTCGCGAGACTCTTGACCTGATCATTGGTCGCGGTGACCTGATCGACAGCCCGTTTGGACGTATTCGAAGAATGGGCAACCTGACGTCCGATCTCGGCGATGGAAGAGGACAGCTCCTCGGCCGCCGTCGCGACCGTCTGCACATTGGCGGAGGCCTGATGCGCTGCGGAGGCGACAGCCGTGGCGCGTTCATTGGTCTGGTTGGCGATCTGGGACATGGAACCCGCCGTGGCTTCCATTTCCGTCGCCGAGGAGGTCAATCCGTTCAGCAACTCGGAAATACCGGCATCGAATTCCTGGGTAAGCTGTTCGATCCGGCGGCCGCGTTCCTCGCGTGCCTTCGCGGCTTCCTGCTCGCGGGCGGCCATTTCGTCATTCGCGATCATGTTTGCCTTGAACACCTGAACGGCTTCGGCCATGTCGCCGATCTCGTCCTTGTGGTCCTGCCCGGGGATCTCGATGCTCTTGTTACCGTCGGCCAATGTCTTCATGGCAGCGGTAATGTTCTGGATCGGACGCGAGATGCCGGTGCCGATGAGCCATGCGGCAAGGGCGCCAACCACAATGCTGACGACGGAAATCACGATGGTGAACGTGACGGCGCTCTGCATCGCTGCGCTGGCCTGCGGTCCGAGCGTGTCCTGTTCCTGCTTGATCTCGAGCTTCAGGTTTTCAAGATCCCGTGCGACTTGCGGGCCGACCCGATCCAGCGTTCCGGTGATGATGCTGTTGCGGGAAGCTATGGTTTGCTGAACCTTTCTGACCGCGTCCTCATATGTGGCATGCAGAGTTTCGATCTCCGTTGCCAGTTTCTGGCGGGCAGGGTCCTGCAGATCGGCGAGCATAAGCTCGTAATTCTTGGTCATCGTCACCGACTCTTTCAGCACGCGTTCGAATGCTGACGCTTCGTTGGTAACCAGGAATTTTGTGGCATAGAGACGCATCAGGAGCAGGTTGCGTTGCACCATGCCCGCATGGAAAGCAGCGGAGACATCCTGATCGTCATAGGCACTCTGCATGATTTCGGTCAGCGTCTTTTCCATCTGGGGGCCGACGACGTCCAGCGTGTTGAGCACCAGATCGTTCCGGGTGTCTTGCAGGCTGGTGACGTCATCGAAAGAGGTGGAATATTGCTCCAGCTCTTCTCCGGATTTCTTGATCAGCGCGGTCTTCTCATCGCTTGTGACCAGGCCAAGAAACTGTTCCTTCAGCGCCAGGGTCGTGCCGATACGGGTCTTGACCGTCTGGATGCTTTCCTTGCTGCCGTCGATAATGAAATTTTTGACCGCGAGCCGTGCCTCCAGAAGATTGGCCTGGACCCGGCCAGCCTGATTGCTTTGAAGGGCAATGGACCGGTATCGGGTGAACGTGTTGTTGGCGCTGCTTAATTCGTTCCACGCAGTGAACGCGATTACCAGGAGCAGGCCAATGATGATGGCAAAGCCACCAAACACTTTCGCCGATATCTTTACGTTTTTAAGCATGCTCGCCTTGTCTCCGTTAATTCCGCAACCGGTGCTGCTGGATACTTTGTTGGTGCAAGCAGAGCTTATTGACGGGATATGATTTAAAATTCGTAAAAAAATACCCTGAAGTTTATGGTTGTTAACGATATATTTTGAGCGTGTGGTTGGGTTTTCATCGTTAATAGTAAGCAAAAACAATCAACTAAATTCACTTTGAATTTTTTTGAGCGGTTTCGTGCAAAGTATAACGCATAAAAAGCATGGATTTATGGTTGGTCAAATGTGGCGGGCCGGTTACGCAGCGTTTTCGCTGATATCGCTCTGCTCCGTTACCAACAGGCTGCGGACGCGTTATGAGTGAATGCGTCGAGGGTCTCTCGACGCTTTCCCTTTTGCCATCTCTCCCTGCCATGAAACGGACCCCGTAAATGAAGAGCTTTAATCTGGCCGATTTGTCGGCGACTGATGCTTATAAGCTGCTGCGCAATGTGGTAACGCCGCGCCCCATCGCGCTTGTGACCACAATCGATGAGGCGGGGGTCGTGAATGCCGCGCCGTTCTCTTTCTTCAACGCCATCGCCTTCGATCCCTGCATGGTCGTTCTCGGGCTGGAAGCGCGGCCGGACGGCTCTCCGAAGGATACCTCGCGGAACATCCGGGACAGCCGCGAGTTCGTGGTCAATATTGTCGACCGGGCCATGGCCGAGAAGATGAATGCCTGCTCGACGCCTCTGCCACATGGCGAGTCCGAGATCCCGCTCGCCGGGTTCACGGTGGAGCCGTCCGAGACCATCAGGCCGCCCCGCGTTGCCGAGGCGCCGGTTGCACTGGAATGCACCCGTCACACGACGCTTGAGCTGGGCAATCGCCGCGAGATCGTTGTCGGCGAGGTGCGCAGCATTTCCGTCCGCGATGCGCTGGTGCTCGACGAGGAGAAGCTGCATATCGATCATATCGGTCTCGACACCATCGGACGGCTGGGTGCGAACTTCTATGCAACCAGCCGCGATACCTTCGAGATGAAGCGCCCGGACGGTCGTTAGGTACGGCCGTTAGGTCTTGCGCTCCAGGGTGTTCTCTCCGGCCATATAGACGGCGACGGAGTTGAATTTTCCGTTCTCAATGCTGAAGAAATTGCAGTTCGACTTATAAACCTGCGTTCCGTCATGCAGCGTGTTGACGACCCGGAATTGCGTGGCGATTGTGCCATTTTCCGGGTCGCAGACATAATGGAAGCTGTCATGAAGAACGGCTTTGTGACGGCCCCATAGCTGCCGCATCATCCCGCCGATCTCTGCATGACCGGTGAGCATCACGCCATGGGTTTCAACGGAGAAGCGGCAGGTCTCCGTCAGTGTCGCAAGCACCTGATCCAGATCCTCTCCATCCACGCCGGAAAAATAGCGCTGCACCAGGGTGATTTGCGCCTCGCGCGTCATGTCTGTCACGCGTTCCGTCCGGGCCGGTAATGCGCGATGGTCTGCGCGATGCCGTCTTTCAGCGATGTGCGCGGCAGCGGGCCGAGCAGATCCCCGGTCGGGGTCGGTTCCATATGTGGCGGGATCGGCAGCAGGGGGCCGTCCCAGTCGATCCGCGCGCCCGGCACCTGATCCTGGATGGCCTCGGCGAGGACGCTGACATCGGCCCGCTCTCCGGACAGGGTGATGGTGTGGGCGCCTTCGAAGGGCTTCAGGGCCGCCGCCTCGCAGAGCGCCGCAACATCGTCCACGAAGATCAGATCCGCCTCGCCGGAATAACCGATGGTGTAGGGCCGTCCGGCCACTGCCTCTCGGCAGGCCACTGACGGACCGGCGGAGATGCCTGTTTCCCGTGCCGGGCCGTAGACGATGGCCGGGCGGAAACCGATGCTGGAAATGCTGGACTCGATCCAGTAGGCCCGGGCGCAGCCTTCGCAGGCCAGCTTGTAGGCGCCGTAATGGGTGACCGGGCTGAGATCCGCGCAGTCGTCCGGCGCCAGTGCCGAAGCGCTGCTGGCATAGGCGATGCCCCGCATGCCTTCCGCCTTGGCCGCCTCGAAGACGTTTAGCGTGCCGATCAGATTGACCCTGGCGCCGAGAACCGGGTTGGCGGCGCAGTCCGGGGTCAGCAGAGCGGCAAGATGGACCGCGAAATCGCACCCCCGCGCCGCGTCCCGGACCCGGTCGGTGTCGGTGATGTCGCCGATCACCCAGTCGATGCTGTCCGCCGCGTTGCCGATGATCTCGCGCAGGATGGAACGGTCTTCCTTGCGGTCGAACACCCGGGCTTCGATACCCCGGGCAAGCAGCCGCTTGACGAGCCAGGCGCCGAGGAAGCCGCCGCCTCCGGTGATCAGGACCTTCATTGTGCGGCTCCCGTACCGGCCATATCCGCAGCGGTGAGCTGATAGGCGAGATTATAGACGATGGTCTGCGGGTTGGTGACGCCGCTGCCGCTTTCGGCGATGACGGCCTCGAAGGCGGGGATTGCTGTTTCCAGCTCGGGAGCGCCGCTGCCCTCGATCAGCACCACCATGTCGAATTCCTTTTCCGCCATGCCGGGGCGCAGCTCTGTCTCCCTGGTCTTCACGCCGGAAACCTCGGTGCGGGCAAGGCCGATATGAACGCAGCAGGCACCGGTGACCGTGAGCAGGGTATCGGCGAGGCTCTGCGCCCGGGTATGTACCGCGTCCGGCCCGGCGCCGCTTTCGTAGTCGAGCCGGATGGTGGCCATCGCGCCACCGTCACCGACGCCGGCGGAGGCGATCCGGTCGCAGGCCACGCGCAGGAAGTTGCGGAAAGTCGGCTGCACCTTGTTGGACCACTCGGTCGGGTTGTTTAGCCGCTCGAGATAGGCGGGCGAACGGAAGACCTCCACATTCTCACCGCCATAGACCGTGCCGTAGCGATATCGCGGGACGGTGTGATTGATCAGCCGCTTGCCGATGGTGAAGCCCGGAATAGACAGTCGCTCCGGCATATGCTCGCGGGTGTGCCATTCCATATATTCGGTCCAGGATGGCGGGGCGATATCGTGCCAAAGCGCCAGAAAGGCGCTGCCGGTCAAAGCCATGATGTTTCACTCCCTTGGTTTATTATTTTGTGAGTTGGGTGTCAGTCGCCGAGCAGTTCCTTCGTTGCCTGCAGCGCCCGCCGGGCAACCTCGGAGGCTCCGGCGGTTCCGGCCAGAGCGTGGTTCGGAACCTCGACGCTGATGGTCATCCCTTCCGGGATCAGGCCGGCGATGGATGCGAGGTCGATGCCGCCTTCTCCGGGGATCAGCCGGGCCGTCCGGGCGACCCGGATCAGCTCCTCGTCCGACGGGTCATAGGGCACGGGGCCGTCGCAGATCTGCACATAGTTCATCAGGCCCGGCGGCAGGGCGGCGAATTCTTCCAGGGTGGAGGTACTGCGACCGAAATGCAGGCTGTCGAACAGCACCGCGGCGGCCGGATGATCGGCGGTCTCTACCATGCGCCTTGCATGGGCCAGATCCTTCACACCGGTCCAGGGCATGAATTCGAGATCGGCGGTCAGGTTGTAGGTGCCGAGCAGGGCGCAGAGGGCGGTGTAATTGTCCTGGCTGCGGACGTGATCGGGATCGTCGACGGCGACCAGCACGTGGCGTGCGCCGAGATCGGCAATCCGGTCGAGAAACGGGGTGAAATCCTCAAGCCGGGTTTTGGCATTCAGGCGGATCATCTCCGCGTCGGCCATGCTTACGCCGGTATCGCGCAGCGCGGCCTTCACCTCGCGCAGCAGGGCATCGTCCGTGAGCAACGGGAAAAGGCTGTCTCCCGGACCGGCTGGCAGCAGGCGGAAGCTCACCATGTTATAGCCGTGTTCGGCGGCAATGCCGACGGCAGCCACCGGATCGACGCCGTTACAGGTCAGATAGGCGAGGGAATAGGCGCGGGTCATCCGGATCTCGCCGTTCTGGTTCCGGTCAGGCCGGGCGTGCCGCTGGTCTCGCGCCCGAGCCGGCTGAAGAAGTGCGAGGCATCGGCGGCGGCGGAAAGTTCGGCGGCGGCTTCATTCAGGATGGGTGCCAGAGCGGTCACGCGCTCCCGGTCGAGCCGGACGGAGGGGCCGGCGATGGAGAGGCAGCCGACGACGGCGCCACCGGTACCGTAGCGGACGGGCACAGCCATCGCGGCCATGCCGATCATGTAGCTGTTCACGGTCAGCGCATAATCCTTGGCGCGGGCTTCGTTCAGGGCGCCCAGCAGCGCCTTCAGGGTCGGGGGCGCTCCGGGGCCGGGCTCGAATTCGGTCGGACGCAGGCCCTGCCGGTTGACCAGAGCCAGAGCATCCTCGTCATTCATGCTGGCGAGCCAGGCCTGACCGCCGGCGGTGCTGGCAAGATGCACCACAACACCCTGTTCGCGCCCCGGATCGTACCGTAGGCCGCCGGTCGCGCCCTGTGCGACCGCAACCCAGACCAGTTGGTCCCCGTCGATGACGGAAAGCCGGATCAGCTCGGCGCTGGTTGCCGCCAGCCGGTCGAGGATCGGCTGGGCAATGTCGGTCACGCCGGAGCGGCCAAGGAAGCTGAGACCGAGGGCGGACAGCTTGACGCTGAGCAGGTAGTCACCCTGCTCGCGCGCCTGCCGGACATACCCGAGCCGGGCCAGTTCCTTGAGCTGCCGGTGGACGCCGGACACAGGCATGTCGAGTAGGGCGGCAATCCGGCTGACGGGCAGGCCGGCCGGGTGCGTGACCATCAATTCCAGGATGCCGAGACCGCGTTCGAGGGCGCTGCTCAATGTGATATCCGCTCAAAAGTCTCCCCGTTCAACGGGGTGGAGGAAACCAGACTACATCTGCGAATATGAAAAATGGAAAGAGATTCTAATTTTTGAATTCGTTGGCCTATGCTTCGCCTGTCCGTCCCGTCCAGCAGGAAGATTTCATCCATGCCCGGCTCCGAAAGCACACCAGCAGAAAAACAGGCCGAAGTCTGGGATGTGGTCGTGCTTGGCGGCGGCGCGGCCGGGATGGCGGCGGCGGTCTTTGCCGCGCTCGATGGCGCGCGGACGCTCCTCGTTGAATGTTCAGGCTCTGTTGGCGGCACCTCTGCCCTGTCCGCCGGGACGGTCTGGATTCCGAACACGAGGCACGCCGCTTCGGCTGGAGCGGAAGACAGCCCGGAGCAGGCGGCCGCGTTTCTTGATGCCGCCGTCGGGAACCGGGCGCCGAAGGTGATGCGGGATACCTTCCTCCGCGCGGGGCCTGAAGCGGTGCGCCATCTGGAAGAAAACACGGCGGTACAGTTCCGTGCCCGCCCCTTTCACCCCGATTATCTCTTTGAGCTGGAGGGCTCGGTCGCGGGTGGCCGCGCCCTTGAAGCGCTGTCATTCGATGGCGGCATGCTCGGGAAAGCTCTGCATCTGTTACGGAAGCCGATCCCGGAATTCACGATCCTGGGCGGGATGATGGTCGACCGGGACGATATTGGCCATCTGCTGAAGATGACGCGATCACTGAAATCCCTGACCCATGGTGCCGGGCTGGTTGCCGGATATGCCGTGGACCGGATGCGGTATGGGCGCGGCGCGCGGCTTGTCATGGGCAATGCCCTGACCGGCAGGCTGCTGAAGAGCTTGCTGGATCTTGATGTCACGATATGGACGGATGCCGAGGTCACCGATATTTCCGCCGGTGCCGATGGCACGCGTGTCCGGGTCCGCAGCAAAGGCAAGGAAATCAGCCTGCATGCGGCGGGCGGGGTCATTCTGGCGTCCGGCGGGTTTGCCCGGCATCCGCAGCGGCGGGCAGAGTTGCTGCCGGAACCGCAACCTGAATTCAGTCCGGCGGCACCCGGTAATACCGGAGCTTTGCACGACATCGCTCTCAGGCTCGGTGCCCGTTATGGAGAAGGCGGCGCGCAACCGGTCTTCTGGGCGCCGGTATCGCGCCGCCGCCGGAAGGACGGCAGCATGGCGGTGTTCCCGCATTTCGTCCTCGACCGTTCCAAGCCCGGTATTTTCTCTGTTGGCCGGGACGGGCGGCGCTTCGTCAATGAAAGCCGCTCCTATCATGAGTTCGTGGTGGCGATGTATGGCGCGGACCGGGATGGCTCCACCATCCCGGCTTTCGAGATTACTGATGCCGACGGGCTCAGGAAATACGGGCTCGGCATGGTCCGGCCAGGCGGGCGCGGGCTCGGGCCGTTCCTGAAAGACGGATATCTGGTGCGGGCGGACTCGCTGGCGGATCTGGCCGGGCGGCTCGGCATCGATCAGGATGGTCTTGCGGACACGGTCTCGCGGATGAACCGCTTTGCTGAAACCGGCGTGGATCTGGATTTCGGCCGGGGGACGACGGTTTATGAGCGGGCCAACGGCGACCCATCGCACAGGCCGAACCCGACACTCGGCCCGGTCCGGACGCCGCCTTTCTATGCCATCCGGCTCTGGCCGGGGGATATCGGCGCGGCCACCGGATTGCTGACGGATACTGACGCGCGGCTGATCGATGCGGAGGGGAAAGCGATCGACGGCCTCTATGCCTGCGGTAACGACATGCAGTCGGTGATGGGCGGCGTCTATCCGGCGCCGGGCATCAATCTGGGGCCGGCCATCGCCTTTGCCTATATCGCCGGTCGGCATGCGGCGGCACGAAGCCGCGGGCCGCAACAAGAGCAGTCATCCGCCGAAGAACGCTAACGTAAAGAAAAACGGGAGGACGTATCCATGAGCAAAGCATTCATCCGCAACATTGCCGAGGTCGAGTGGAAGGAATTCCCCGGCCACCACGGCGGCGCGCTGTCCAAGCCGCTGGTCGCCGCCGATACCTCCGATGCCAGGCTGATCGATCACCGGATCTCCTGCTACCAGCCAATGGCCTATGTCGAGCGGCACAGCCACAGAGTGCAGGAGCAGGTTTATCATGTGCTGGAAGGCGAGGGGCTGATGGAGATCGCGGGCAAGAAACAGGTGGTCCGGCGCCATGACGTGATTTTCATCCCGCCGGGGATCGAGCACGCGATCCAGAATTCGGGCCTGTCCGACCTTGTCTTTCTGGTCATCACCACGCCGATGACGGACGGGTAGGCCCCGCGCGGCGGTTGATTTTCCGGTGTCGGACCTGTCTCCGGAGATCTTCCGGGGCACCCGTCAGGGAACCATCCAGGCATCGGCGCGTTGTTAAGGCAGAAACAACAATGCGAGTCGAAGCCATGGAAATCTTTTCAGGTCTATTTGCCCTGATCATTCTGATCGCCGATATTTATGCCGTGATCCAGGTGCTCTCCAGCGGCACTTCCGGCGTGAACAAGCTTGTCTGGACCCTCCTGATTATCGTGCTGCCGGTGATCGGCCTCATCATCTGGATGTTTGCCGGCCCGCGTGGTTCTTCCGGGGTCAGGGTCTAGGGACCTTGGAGCAGACAACAGAAATATCGCCTGCCCGCGATACGTCGCAGGCGGAGCCGAAGGATACCGTTAAAGCATCCTCAAGCCGCGCCCTCCACCGGAGGGCGCGGTTGCGTGATGTTCAGTCCTATGCGGTGATCGGTCTGTTCGTGCTCGCGGCGGGCTCGGCGCTCTATGTCGCGTCCGAGCTTTTCCTGCCGATCTTTCTGGCCCTGTTCCTCTGCGTCATTCTGTATCCCGCCGTGCGCACCATCAGTGCGGTGGGGGTGCCTGACTGGTGCGGTGCCCTGTTGGTGGTCGGCGGACTTGTCGGCGCCACGGGGCTTGCCCTGTTCCAACTTTCCGATCCGGCGATGTATTGGCTCGACGAATTGCCCGAGATCGTCAGAAAGCTGGAGCGCGAATTCTGGGGGCTGAGGCAATCCATCGAGGAAGCCTCGGAAGCGACCGAAAAGCTCAAGGACATGGCAGGCAGTGGCGGCGGTGGCGGCGGTGACACGGTTGTCATCCAGGGGCCGTCATTCCTGCGGCAGTTGGCCAATTATACCTGGCTGACCATGGCGCAGATCGTGATGACGCTCGGCCTGCTTTACATGCTGCTCGCCCAGGGACGCCGTGCGGCACGGTCGTTCATCCGCCGCATCGACAACCGGTCGGCCTTTGTCGATTTCATGGGCGCGGTGCAGGAAAGATTCTCCACCTATGTGCGGGCACTGACGGCGATCAATCTCTGTGTCGGTGCGCTGACCGCGCTGGCCATGCTGCTGCTCGGTATGCCGAACCCGGTCATGTGGGGGCTGCTGGCCTTCTTCCTGAACTTTCTGCCGTTCGTTGGCCCGCTGGCCATGCTGGCGATCCTGACGCTCGCCGGTCTCGCCAGCTTCGATACCTGGCTTTCCGTCGCGTCCGTGCCGGCTGCCTTCGCAGTGATCAATGCAGTCGAATGCTATGCGGTGACGCCGGTGGTGTTGGGGCGAAAAATGACGCTCAGCCCGATCCTGATTTTCATCTCGATGCTGTTCTGGACCTGGTGCTGGGGGATGCCCGGCGCATTTTTGGCGGCCCCGATCGCCGTCTTCGCGAAGCTTGTCTACGACTTCCTGATAGGCCAGCCGGCCGATCTGGCGCGATCTGAAGCGGCAGCGGAAAGCAAGTAAGAGACAATTCAAATTGTTCTGATTGTATCAGGCCGTTCTCAATTCAATTTTTGAAAGAACGGCCTGATTTCAATAAAAAAATATTCCACACAAAAAAATTATATTTAGCAAAAAAATCGGGAACTTCATTCGGGGTGAAACGTTTCTTTGTTGAGGGTGGCGCAATACAGGCCGCTCGCAAAACGGAACTCTATATTTCTTCATTAGAAGAGGAGAGAAACCATGATTCGCAAGCTTCTTACGACGACAGCTCTTGGTGCAACCATCGCTATCGGTGGGCTGATGACGGCAAATGCCGCCGGCTCCGATGCTGCAAAGGGAACGGGTGTTTTCGCCCCTAATTCCAGCACCTCCGGCAACGCGGAAACCGCCCCCTATCTGAAAGCCGGAACGGACCAGATTTTGGCCTCCGTGCTGATCGGCCAGTCCGTCTATGGCTCCAGTGCCAAGGACGCGGACCCGATCGGGGATATCAACGACGTTGTCATGACCACCAGCGGTGACGTTCTGGCCGCTGTGGTTGGTGTCGGCGGCGTGCTCGGCATCGGCGAGAAGGATGTCGCGGTCGATATCAGCCGGCTGAAATGGATCCCGCTCGAGGATGGCCGCCGTCTGGTGGCTGACGCAACCAAGGAAGAGCTGAAGAGCGCTCCGGCTTTTGACCGGGACCAGTTCGAGGATTACGCCACGCTCGGTTTTGCCGGTCCGGCCATGAAGAAGGTCGGTGAAGGCTTTACGTCCTTCAAGAAAAGCACCGAGGAAGCGCTTAATTCGATGACCAAGGACGGCGAGAAGCTGGTTACGGTCGATCCGTCCAAGGTGAAGAACGATGATCTGATCGGTGCCCGTGTCTATGGCGCGGATAACGAGGATATCGGCGAGATCGACAAGGTGCTGCGTGGTGCCGGTGATCGTGTCGAGGCCTATGTCGTCGATGTCGGTGGCTTCCTGGGAATGGGCGAGAAGCCGGTTGCCCTTGCCTCGGGCGCTGGCCGTCTGATGCAGAGCGAGGGCGGCGGTGACGTCGAAGTGCATGTGCCCTTTACCCAGGCACAGCTCGAATCCCACACGGCTTATTCGGACAAGGATTACAGCACGGCGCCGGATGCGATCATCCTTCGCTAAGCCATCCCTGACCGGGAAATGAGCTTCTGACATCTGGAAATCGGGGCGCTGCTGAACCGGCGCCCCGGATCCAGCCCCTCTTTTTAAAGGAGACTATCGTGGCTACCACCCAGACCAAAACCGCAGCCAATGGAACCGGTCCGAAGGCTGGCGATATCGAAGCCCAGCTCGAGGCCCTTCGTTCCGATCTTTCCGATCTGACGAACAGTGTGTCCGATCTCGGCCGGAGCCGGACAAGCGATCTCAAGCATCGTGGCGAGGAAGCCATGGCGAAGATTGCCGAGAGTTCTTCCGCCGCCGCCAAACGGGTGAAGAATGATCTCGACCGGATCGAGAAAGGTGTGAGCACGGGGGTTCGTGCCAAGCCGATCCGCTCTCTCGCAATTGCTGCCGGTATCGGCCTCGCGGTCGGTTATCTGGTCAGGCGCTAATCGTGCTTGACCGTCTGGCATCCCACGCCACCCGCATAGCCGCCTGGAACGCCGGGCGGCTGGCGGTGCGGACAAAGCGCAACACGGCCCTTTACGGTCTCGCCATCCTTTTTGGCCTGACCGCCTACGGGGCCGCTGTTGCCGCCGGCGGGCTCTGGCTTGCCGAGCGGGTCGACGCGATTGCGGCGCTTGGCATTCTGGTGCTTGTCTCCGGGTCCCTGGCCATCGCTGTCTGGACGATCACGGCGGCCGTCAGCGCTTACGAGCGCCGGCATGAAGCCGAAATCCGCCGGCAGAGCCTGAGCGCGGTTTCCGCTGCCCTTGCCGTGGCCCCGATAATCGGCCGCTCTTCCCCTCTGTTGCTCGCCCTCGCCGGTGCGGGTCTTGCCTACTTCGCTTTCAGTGGAAATTCCGACGATGCCGACGAAGGGGCGGAGGAGTAATCCCGGACGGCCAATCATAGAGAGCGCCGATTGACCTATCGGGATTAACGATTGGATCGGATCGGCTGCGTCGGGGAAGCTTTCTCTTCAAAGCTCGCGCAAAGCGGGTGTGAAACAGAGATAGCTGAGAGACTCCGATGCCACAGGCTTTACCTACTGCCGATGCGGCGCGCGCGATCTGCGCGCAACACGGGAATGCCGCTTCGGAGCTGCTGGAAATCCTGCATGATGTGCAGGACCGGCTCGGCCATATCGCTCCGGACTGCCTCCCCGTCATTGCCGACAGTCTGAACCTCTCCAAGGCGGAGGTTCATGGCGTTGTCAGCTTCTATCATGATTTCAAAACAGAACCGGACGGCCGTGTGGTCGTGAAGATCTGCCAGGCGGAAGCCTGCCGGTCGATGGGCGCCGTTGCGCTGACCGAGCAGATCCTGTCCCGTCATGGCGTGTCCCTGTCCGAGAAAACCGCCGCAGGCGTGGTGTTCGAGCCTGTCTATTGCCTCGGCAACTGCGCATTGGCCCCGACCGCGATGGTCGGTGGCGCGCTGCTTGGCCGGGTGCGCGGCGCGGATGTGGATGACGCTCTTGAGGAGGCCGCGCGATGAGCGTGAAGCTCTTCATTCCGGACGATGCGGCCGCCCTTTCGATCGGTGCGGACAAGGTCGCCGCCGCGCTCGCCGGTGAGGCGAAACGGCTCGGAATTGACCTGCATATCGTCCGCAACGGCTCACGCGGCATGCTCTGGCTGGAGCCGCTGGTGGAATGGGAGAGCACGGACGGACGCATGGCGTTCGGGCCGGTCCGCCTGGGCGATGCATCCGCGTTGCTCGCTGCCATTCTTGGCGACGGCAGGCATCCTCTGGCGCTCGGCCCGACGGAAGAGATCCCGTATCTGAAACATCAGGAACGCCTGACCTTCGCCCGCGTCGGCCTGATCGATCCCCATTCCCTCGCCGATTACGAAACCCATGGCGGTCTTGCCGGTCTGCGTGCGGCGCTGAAGATGACGCCGGAGCAGATCTGCGAGACCGTTCTCGATTCCGGTCTGCGCGGGCGCGGCGGTGCGGGCTTCCCCGCCGGGATCAAGTGGCACACGGTCCGCAAGCAGGACAGCACCGAGAAATATATCTGCTGCAACGCGGACGAGGGCGACAGCGGCACCTTCGCCGACCGCATGCTGATGGAAGGCGATCCCTTCACCCTGCTTGAAGGCATGGTGATCGCCGGCATCGCGACCGGCGCGCGGGAAGGCATGGTCTATATCCGCTCCGAATATCCCCACGCCATCGCCAAGATGAAGCGGGCGATCGAGGTTCTGGAGACTGCCGGCTGGCTCGGCGAGGGCATTGGCGGCAGCGATTATTCCTTCCGGATCAGGCTGCGGCGCGGCGCCGGTGCCTATATCTGCGGCGAGGAAAGTTCGATGTTGAACAGCATCGAGGGCAAGCGCGGCACGGTGCGCTCGAAACCGCCCATTCCTGCCATTCACGGCCTCTTCGGCAAGCCGACGGTGGTGAATAACGTGCTCACATTGGCGACGGTGCCGATCATCCTGGCACGCGGGGCCGCCTTCTATAAGGAATTTGGCGTTGGCCGCTCACATGGAACGCAAGCCTTCCAGCTTGCCGGGAACATCAGGCACGGCGGGCTTGTCGAAAAGGCGTTCGGGGTCAGCATCCGCGATCTGGTTGAGACCTTCGGCGGCGGCACGGCGACCGGCCGTCCGTTCCGGACGGCCCAGCTCGGCGGTCCGCTTGGCGCCTATATTTCCGAAGACATGCTGGATCTGCCGATGGATTACGAGGAACTCGCGAGGAACGACGCGATGCTCGGCCATGGCGGCATCACGGTGTTCGACGAGACGGTGGACATGGCCGAAATGGCCCGCTTCGCCTTCGCATTCTGCGAAGAGGAAAGTTGCGGGAAATGCACGCCCTGCCGGATCGGCGCGGTACGCGGCCGGGAAACCGTCGAAAAAATACTCCGGGGCGAGAATGTCGCCCGCAACATCGCGCTGATCGAAGACCTCTGCGAGTTGATGACGGACGGATCGCTCTGCGCCATGGGCGGTCTCACGCCGATGCCGGTGATGTCCGCCATCCGGCTGTTCCCGGAGGATTTTGAACGCAGCCCGGCCCTCGCGGCGGAATAGGGAGATCGAGCATGACCTACCAAAGGCAGAATGATCACGGCACGGCAGCGGGCGAGGGGGCGCCGGTCACACTCTGGATCGATGGTGTTGAGGTGAGCGTGCCGGAAGGCAGCTCGGTGATGCACGCGGCCTCCGTAATTGACCGGCCGATCCCGAAGCTCTGCGCGACCGATATGGTCGATCCCTGGGGCTCCTGCCGGATGTGTCTGGTGGAAGTCGAGGGTATGCGGGGCACGCCGTCCTCCTGCACCACGCCGGTCGCGGAAGGCATGCGGGTGACGACCCAGAACGCCCGGCTGGAGAAGATCCGCAAGGGCATCATGGAGCTTTATATCTCCGACCACCCGCTGGATTGCCTGACCTGCCCGACCAACGGCGATTGCGAGCTGCAGGACATGGCCGGCACGGTCGGTCTGCGGGAAGTCCGCTACGGCATGGACGGGGAGAGCCATTTCGCGCCGGAGAGCAAGGCCGGGATCGACACCTCCAATCCCTATTTCCAGTACGACCCGTCGAAATGCATCGTCTGCTCCCGCTGCGTGCGGGCCTGTGAGGAAGTCCAGGGCACCTTTGCGCTGACCATCGCCGGGCGCGGCTTCGAGAGCCGGGTGTCCGCCGGAACCGGTGCGGATGATTTCTTTGCCTCCGACTGTGTTTCCTGCGGTGCCTGCGTGCAGGCCTGTCCGACCGCGACGCTGGTTGAGAAATCCGTGGTCGAGAAGGGCATCCCGTCACGCAGTGTGGTCACCACCTGTGCCTATTGCGGTGTCGGCTGCTCCTTCCGCGCCGAGATGCAGGGCGACGAGGTCGTGCGCATGGTGCCGTGGAAGGATGGCGGCGCGAACGAGGGGCATTCCTGCGTGAAGGGCCGCTTCGCTTTCGGCTATGCCACTCACAAGGACCGGCAGACCGAGCCGATGATCCGCGACGCGATCTCCGACCCCTGGCGCAAGGTCTCCTGGGACGAGGCCATCGCTTTCGCCGCGGACCGGCTGAAGGCGGTGCAGGCGACATATGGCAAGGGTTCCATCGGCGGCATCACCTCCTCGCGCTGCACCAACGAGGAAGTCTATGTCGTCCAGAAGATGATCCGGGCGGCCTTCGGCACCAACAATGTCGATACCTGCGCCCGGGTCTGCCATTCACCGACCGGTTACGGGTTGAAGACCACCTTCGGCACCTCGGCGGGCACGCAGAACTTCAAGTCGGTGGAGAAATCCGACGTCATCCTGCTGATCGGCGCCAACCCGACGGACGCGCATCCGGTGTTCGGCAGCCGGATGAAGAAGCGGCTGCGCGAGGGCGCGCAGATCATCGTGCTCGATCCGCGCCGGATCGATCTCGTGCAGTCCCCGCACATCAAGGCGGCACACCATATCCAGCTTCGGCCGAGCACCAATGTGGCGGTGATGAACGCGCTGGCCCATGTCATCGTCACCGAAGGGCTGGTTGACGAGGCCTTTGTGCGCGAGCGCTGCGATACGGAGGAATTCGCCCGCTGGACCGCCTTCGTCGCGGAAGACCGGAACAGCCCGGAGGCGATGGCGGAGACCATCGGCGCTCCGGCGGAGGAAATCCGCAAGGCCGCGCGCCTGTTCGCTTCCGGCGGCAACGGAGCGATCTATTACGGCCTTGGCGTCACCGAACATTCCCAGGGCTCGACCATGGTCATGGCCATGGCCAACCTTGCCATGGCGACGGGAAATATCGGCCGCGAGGGTGTCGGCATTAACCCGCTGCGCGGTCAGAACAATGTGCAGGGCTCCTGCGACATGGGCTCCTTCCCGCACGAATTGCCGGGATATCGCCATATCGCCGACGATACGGCCCGCAGCCTGTTCGAGGCTGACTGGGGCGTTTCCCTACTGAATGAGCCGGGCCTGCGTATCCCGAATATGTTCGCGGCGGCGGTGGATGGCAGCTTCAAGGGCATGTTCGTGCAGGGCGAGGATATCGCCCAGTCCGACCCGAACACCCAGCATGTCGAGGAAGCGCTGAGATCGCTGGACTGCCTGATCGTGCAGGACCTGTTCCTGAACGAAACGGCGGCCTTCGCCCATGTCTTCCTGCCGGGCACGTCTTTCCTGGAGAAGGATGGCACCTTCACCAATGCCGAACGCCGCATCAACCGGGTGCGCCCGGTGATGACGGAGAAGTCCGGCCTCAGCGAATGGGAAGCGGTGTGCCGTCTGGCCAATGCGATGGGATATCCGATGTCCTATGCTGGTGCCCACGAAATCATGGATGAGATCGCGCGCCTCACGCCGAGCTTTGCCGGTGTCTCTCATGCCCGGCTCGATGCGGGCGAGCAGTTGCAATGGCCGGTGAACGATGCTTTCCCGAACGGCTCCCCGATCATGCATGTGGACGGGTTCGTGCGCGGCAAGGGCATGTTCATGGTGACCGAATATGTGCCGACCACGGAACGCAGCACCCGGATGTATCCGCTGATCCTGACCACGGGCCGGATTCTGAGCCAGTACAATGTCGGCGCCCAGACAAGGCGGACGGAAAACAACCGCTGGCATGGCGAGGACATTCTGGAGATCCATCCGTTCGACGCGGAGGAGCGCGGGATCGCGGACGGGGACATGGTCTCGCTGGCGAGCCGGATGGGAGCGACCACGATCCGGGCGGAAGTCTCCGACCGGATGCCGCAGGGCGTCGTTTACACCACCTTCCACCACCCGCTGACCGGCGCCAACGTCATCACCACGGATAATTCGGACTGGGCGACCAATTGCCCGGAATACAAGGTAACCGCCGTGCAGGTGAACCGCTCCAACCAGCCGTCCGCCTGGCAGGACGAGCATCAGGAAGCTGCCCGGACCAATTACCGGATCGAGATAGAGGCGGCGGAATAGGATGCAGGTGAGGCATTTCGACACTATCGCGCCGCCTGTTTCCCATGATGTTTGGGGCACGCTCTGTGGCGGAAACCGCGCGGAACCCGTGCGCTGGTCGATCGCGGAAGAGGTGCCGGTCGCGGTGCTGGTCAACGGCGCGCATTTCGCCGTCGTCATGGCGACCCCGGCGGATCTGGAAGACTTCGCACTCGGCTTTGCCCTGAACGAGGGCATCCTGCGGCAACCGTCGGACCTCCAGCGCCTCGCCATCGCCGAAGTGGCGGACGGGTATCTCGTCAATCTCAGGGTCAGCGATCAAAGAGCAACGGCAGCGGAGGCCCGGCGCCGGAACCTGCCGGCACGCGCGGGCTGTGGTATTTGCGGCGCCCAGACGCTGGCGGCGGCGGTTCCTGCCTTGCCCCGGATCTCCGGAATCATGCCCAATACGGACGCCGTGCTCCGGGCCTACCGGGCTTTCCCGGGCTGGCAGGAGATGCGGGCGCGGAACCGCTCCACCCACGCGGCGGCGCTCTGCGATCTGTCCGGTGAGGTTCTGGCCGTGCGCGAGGATATCGGACGGCACAACGCGCTGGATAAACTGGCGGGTTTCGCCGCCGGGCAGGAACTGGATACCTCCCGTTGCTTCGTTCTGCTCTCCAGCCGGATCAGCTTCGAGATGGTGCAGAAAGCGGCCCGGATCGGCGTGCCGCTGGTTGCCGCCGCCTCGGCGCCGAGCGCGCTGTCCCTGCGGGCGGCGGGGCAGGCGGGAATGACACTTGCGGTGGCACTGGACACGGAACTGATGATTTTCACCCCGGAACGGGCAGAGGAGCCGGCAGCATGAATTCCGAGGAACTGATCCGCATGGCGAACCAGATCGCGGAATTCTTCACGCCCTACGCCCATGATCACGCGGTAAAGCAGATCGCCCAGCATATCATCGACTTCTGGGATCCCCGGATGCGGGCGGCGATGACGGAAACGCTCAACAGCGGTGCCGAAGGGTTAACGGATCTCGCCCGCGAGGGTGTAGAATTGGCAGTCGCCAGGTAATTTAGTTTCACGACCCAGCCAGTCTCGCCTGAAAGTTTCCCTGTCATGGATATTCGTCAACTCCGGTACTTGATCGCGCTCGCGCAGGAAGAACATTTCACGCGCGCGGCCGAGGTCTGCAACGTCACCCAGCCGACATTGTCCGGCCGGATCAGGCAACTGGAACAGGAGCTTGGCGTTTCCATCGTCAAGCGCGGCCATCGCTATCACGGCCTGACGGGCGAGGGCGCGCGCGTGCTGAGCTGGGCCAAGCGGATTGTCGAGGATTGCGAGGGCATGCGCGGTGAGCTGGAGGCCCTGACGGGGGATCTGACCGGCTCCATCACCCTTGGCGTCATTCCGTCGGCCCTGCCGATGATCGCGGATCTGACCGGGCCGTTGCGCAAGCTCTATCCGCAGGTCGGCTTCACCATCATGTCGCGCACATCCAATGAAATCGCCCGCCAGATCGAGGATTGCTCGATCGATGCCGGGGTGACCTATCTGGATAATGAGCCGCTGGATAATTACCAGACCTGGCCGCTTTACCGGGAATCCTACCGGCTGTTCGTGAACAGCGATCACCCCTTCGCGGACCGGGAAACGGTGACCTGGGCGGAAGTGGCGTCCGTGCCGCTCTGTCTGCTGACCCCGGACATGCAGAACCGGCGGATCGTGAATGCCGCTTTCCGTCAGGCCAATTGTGTCGCCGTGCCGGAAGTCGAGAGCAACTCGATCATCAGCCTGTGCGTCCATGTGCAGGAGAGCAATCTCGCCGCCGTGCTGCCCGAGAATGTCCTGCGCATCGTCAAGGGGCAGGATCAGTTGCGGGCAATCCGGATCGTCGAGCCGATGGCGGAATATACAGTTGGTCTTGTTGTCCAGGATCGCGACCCGCTGCCGATTCTGGTGTCCTCTCTGGCGTCGATTGCCGAGACGTTCGCGGCGGATTAAACCGACTGCATGCTCCCTTACACAAGTGATGTTGAGAATCGTTCTCAATTAAGGTAGCGTCTGCCCGAATTTCACAGCGGACGCTTGCGCCGCGCGTTTGGCCACGGGCGGGGCCTCGGGTAGAGAATGTCGGAATCGCGGCTGGTTGAAGCGTTCAGGGAGAATGAGCGCGACCTGATCCATTTCCTGATGCTGCGGCTGAAATCGGCCTTCGCGGCGCAGGATCTGGCGCAGGAACTGTATGTCCGCGTCCGCAATCACGAGGATACCGAAGAGATCCGCAATGGCCGGGCCTATCTGTTCCGGATGGCCCAGAATCTTGCCGTCGATCATCTGCGCAAGGAAGCCCGGCATGCGGAGCTGCAGGAAGAAGCCGGGCGATTTCTCAATGAAGGGATGTCACCGGCCACACCGGAGCGGATCGTTCTGGCGCGGGAAGAACTGGCGAGAATGGAACGCGCGCTTGCCGAATTGCCGCCGCTGACACGAAAGATCTTTGCCCTCAGCCGTTTCGAGGAGAAACCGCAGCGGGAAATCGCTGCGCTTGTCGGGCTGTCTCCCGCCGGTGTGTTCAAGCATATCCGCCGGGCGATGGACCATCTGTCCCGTGCGCGTGATGGCGGGCTCGAAGAATGAGCGCCGATTGGGTAAACAATTGGCGGCGTCATTCGTCTTATCTAAGGACAGGGCCGGTTGCGGGCGTCAGCCCGGGCGGCAAACTCCGAACCCGCAGTCGCAAGGCGAATGTCACGTGAACCCCGAGCAGGAAACCATGCAAGAGACGCCGGTTGATGCTGCCCGCGACTGGGTCATCCAGTTGGCGTCGGGGGATGTCGGCGAAGCGGATATGCAGGCGTTCAAAGCCTGGCTGGCCGAGACGCCGGAACATCAGGCGGCCTTCGAGCAAGAGCGTCAATTCTGGCAGCAGATGGAAAGCCTGCGGGGCGCGGCTGATGCCATGGCACGCCGGGAATTCGTGCCGTCGCGCGGATACGGGCGCAAGACATGGCGGACAGCACTGGTTGGCGGTCTGGCGGCCGCGTGTCTCATGCTCGGCGTTTTCTTCGGCGAGGATGTCCGGATTTCAATGCTGTCCGATTACAGCACGGTGCAGGGCGAGCAGCGTACCGTCGCACTGCCGGACGGCTCGACCGTCTATCTCAATACCGATACGGCTATTGCGGTGACTTATGGCGATGACGAGCGCCGGGTCGAGCTGCTGCGCGGCGAAGCCCTGTTCCAGGTTGCCTCCAATCCGGACCGGCCTTTCCGGGTGATCGCCGAAGGCGGCATGACCGAAGCGGTCGGCACGGCTTTTGTCATTCGCGAAGATCCTGCGGATACCGTCGTGACGGTGACGGAGGGCGTCGTGGAAGTACGCTCGCCTCTTGGCGCGGCTGGTTCGGAGGCCTCTGTCCGGGCAAAGCGCGGGCAGCAGACCCGGTACCGGACGGGTGCGGCGCCGGGCAAGCCGGTATCCGTGGATGTCGCCGCCGCTACCCTGTGGCGCGACGGCGTGATCCGGATGGACGATCTACCGCTGGACGAGGCGATCGCCGAGCTGGACCGTTACCGGCCCGGGCGCATCCTGCTTCTGGGAAATGCCCCTTACCGCGCTGTCGGCGGCGCGTTTGATATCTCGGACATTGACGGGGCGGTCGCAGGCCTTGCCGCGACCCATGATCTGACAGTCACGCATATCTCGCCTTTCCTCGTGATTTTGCGCTGATGACGGCCCCGGTCGAAAAAAATGTCCGGCCGGGGGTAAGCAACCGGTAGTCCCCGTTCGTCATAGGCCTGACAAAAGATGCGAATGACTGTCATTCGCATTGTTGGTGTTGAGTGCGCCGGCCATTTTCGTGGCGGCGAAGGGGAAAATCGGGGAATGACAATGAACCAGACGGATAGGCTGGGCCGCCGGGTATGGCTGCGCCGTATTTTGATGTCGACGACTGCCGCCGCGTTGATCGGTGCCGGCATGGCGGCGCCAGCGATGGCAGCGAGCCAGATCGAGCCGAAAGCAGTGGAACAGATCGCCCAGGCCGCGGCGACTGAAGCGGCATACGCCATTCCGGCGCAGGGCCTTTCCTCGGCCCTGCTGCAGTTCCGTGAACAGTCCGGCTTGCAGGTCGCTTACGAAAGCGCCGTGATTGCCGGGGCGGAAACGGCAGGCGTTTCGGGGAACATGACGGCGGGCGCCGCGCTTGACCGGTTGCTGCTCGGCACCGGCCTGACCTTCAGCTTCACGGCGGAGCGCACGGTCACCATCACGCGCCAGAAACAGGGCGATGCCGCGCAGACGCTGGAGCCGATTGTGGTCGACGGCCAGGGCGTTACGGAAGATACGGCGCAGATCGGTATCGTTCCGGCGGAATATGCGGGCGGACAGTTGGCGCGGGGCTCCGGCCTTGGCCTGCTTGGCAACCGCGACATGATGAACACGCCGCTCGCCACCAGCAGCTATACAGCAAAGACCATCGAGGACAGCCATGCGGTGACCGCCGCCGATGTGCTTGAAAAGGATCCGTCGGTCCGGCCCAGCGGCACCAAGGGCGGCATTCTCGATGCCTTCTTCATTCGCGGCTTTCCGATCGGCGAGGGCAATCTCGGTGAAGTGGCCTTCAACGGCATGTTCGGCGTCGCGCCGAATTACCGGGTGATGGCCGACTATGCCGAGCGTATCGAAGTGGTGAAGGGGCCGTCCGCCCTGTTGAACGGCATGTCCCCGAACAGCAGCGTCGGCGGCACCATCAACATCGTGCCGAAGCGCGCGACGGACGAGCCGGTGACTAATCTGACGCTCGATTATGCCCAGGACACCCAGTTTGGCGGCCATGTCGACCTTGGCCGGCGGAGCGAGGATGGCAAGTGGGGCATCCGGGTCAATACCAGCTATCGGGATGGCGACACGGCGCTCGACAAGCAGGAGCGCGAGGCCTTTGTCGGCGCGGCCGCGCTCGATTACCGGGGCGAGAGGTTCCGGGCGACGATTGATATCGTCAATCAGATTGAAAATCTCGATGCGGCCGTGCGTCCCTATCTCGTCGCGTCAGGCGTGCCGGTGCCGGACGCTCCGGGCGGCGCAACCAACGTTTCCCAGAACTGGGCCTGGTCGAAGATCGAGGATCAGTCGGTGCAGGGGCGCGTTGAATATGACGTGACGGACCAGGTCACCGTCTTCGCCGGTGCCGGTATGGCGAATACCGATGTCAGCCGCTATTCCGGCCAGGTGCCGTTCATCATCAACGCGGCGGGTGATACCCAGGCGACCCCGTCCTATTACAAGTTCGAGGTCGACCGGGTAACCTACGATGCGGGTGTGCGGGCCGACCTGCAGACCGGCATGATCGGGCACAATGTGTCTTTCCAGGTCAGCCGTTACGAGGACGAGCTGTCTCGTGGCGCCAGCTCTGCGTCCAGCACGCTGTTTTCCAACATCTACAACCCGGTGGACAGCGCGGAGCCTCCGGTGACGGAGCCGGGCAGCGTGCCGAAAGTATCCGACAGCGCCCTGACCGGTCTGGCCATCGCGGATACCCTGTCGGCCTATGACGACAGGGCACAACTCACTCTCGGTGCGCGTTTCCAGAAGATCGAGGCGAGTAATTTCAACGCGGCGGGGGCAACCACGTCCTCCTATGATGATGACGCGGTGACGCCGATGGTCGGCCTTCTGGTCAAGCCGTGGCAGCATGTCTCGCTCTATGCCAACTATATCGAGGGACTGAGCCGAGGCGACATCGCGCCGTCGACCGCCTCCAATTCCGGCGAGGCGCTGGCACCCTATATCGCCAAGCAGCATGAGGTCGGCGTGAAGTTCGATTTCGGCAACATCGCGGCTGCCGCTGCCCTGTTCCAGATCGAAAAGCCGTTCGGCCAGCTTGAGAACGGCACCTTCTCCGACGGTGGAGAGCAGCGGAACCGTGGTCTTGAGCTGTCCGCGTTCGGTGAAGTGACAGACGGCGTCCGGCTCTATGGTGGCGTGACCTTCTTCGATGCCGAGCTGACCAAGACGAACAGTGCCGCGACCAAGGGCAACCGGCCGATTGGCGTGCCGGAGATGCAGGCCAATATTTCCGGTGAATGGGACATGCCCTTTCTGGACGGCCTGACCCTCGGCGGCAGCGTGATCTATACCGGCGAGGAATATGTCGATACCGCCAACAGCCAGAGCATCGACGGCTGGACCCGGCTGGATCTGAACGGCCGCTATGCGGCGGAAGTCTACGGCACGCCGGTGATCTTCCGGGCCACGGTCGAGAACGTGTTCGACGAAGGCTACTGGTCCGGTGTGGCCGGCAGCTATGGCGGCCTCGGCCTTGGTGCCCCGCGTACCGTGTCGCTGTCGATGACCGCGAAGTTCTGATGCCTCTCCCTGCCCGAGGATGCCGGGGCCTTCTGGTCCCGGCGCTTCTGGTTCTGGCCGCCCTGTTCCTGATGGATCGGGCGGCCAGTGCCGTTGAGGCCCCGCAAGAGAGCATCATTGTCACCGATATTGTCGGCCGCCAGGTTCAGGTTACGGTGCCGGTGCGGCGGGTGCTGCTCGGGGAAGGGCGGCAGCTCTATATCGCCGCCATGCTGGACCGGGAAGACCCGGTCGGGCGCATTATCGGCTGGCGGGACGATCTGAAAAAGGCGGACCCGGATACCTATGCGCAATATGCGCGGAAATATCCGGCTCTCGATGCGTTGCCGACCTTCGGCGGCGTGGCCCAGGGGGCGTTCGATGTGGAGCAGGCGGTGGCTCTTGCCCCGGACGTGCTGTTCCTGAATTACGAAGCCGAGACCGCGGCGGAGGAAGCCCGCTTCGACCGGAAGCTCGGCGCGCTCGGTATCCCCGTTATCTATGTCGATTTCCGGCACAAGCCGATGGAGAATACCGAAGCCAGCGTCCGCCTGTTCGGCAGGATCTTCGGCCGGGAGGAGAGGGCGGAGGAATTCCTCGCGTTCCGGCGGGAGCAGATCGCCCGGGTGACGGATGTGATCCGGGACCGGCAGCCCGCCCGGCCGAAAATCTTTATCGAGCGGATCGGCGGCTATACCGAGGATTGTTGCCTGACTTTCGGGCAGGGCAATTTCGGCACATTGGTGGAGATGGCGGGTGGTGTGAACATCGCCGCCGATCGTCTGCCCGGCACCTTCGGCCAGCTCAATCCCGAATATGTCCTGCTTGCCGATCCGGATCAGGTGGTTGTCACCAGTGCGCGCTGGGAGGCCTATGTGCCCGGCGGTAACTGGATCGGCGTCGGCCCCGGTGCGGATCTCGCGGAAGCCCGGCACAAGCTCGAAGGCTATCTCACCAAGCCTGCCTATGCCGGGATCAGGGCCGCCCGGACGCGCCGGTTTCACGCCATCTGGCACCAGTTCTACAACAGTCCTTTCCAGTTCGTGGCGCTGCAGCAGCTTGCCCGCTGGTTTCACCCGGATCTGTTCCCCGGTCTCGATCCGGATGCAACCTTCCGCCGCCTGCATGAGCGGTTCCTGCCGGTTCCCTACGAGCCGGGCTATTTCGTGAGCCTCAAATGACGGATCAGACAACGAGGCCGAGCGGCATCTATCGCAGCCGCGTCCGCCGCAAGAACCTGTTGCTTGCCCTGTTGCTGCTGGCCCTTGTTGCCAGCGTGTTAAGCGATGTGGCGATTGGCCCGGTCAGCCTTGGCATCGGGGATGTGCTGCGCGGCCTGTTCGATCCGTCGGGGACGGAGCTGCGCACGCGGGTGGTGCTGTGGGAAATCCGGTTGCCGGGGGCGCTGATGGCGGTGGTGGCTGGCGGGGCGCTGGCCCTGGCCGGGGCGATCATGCAGACGATCCTGAACAATCCGCTGGCCAGTCCCTTCACCCTTGGAATCTCGGCAGCCGCCGGTTTCGGCGCGTCGCTGGCGCTGGCATTCGGTGTCGCCGTGCTGCCCTTCGCCGCCTATATCGTGCCGGCAAACGCCTTCTTCATGGCCATGCTGACAGCCTTCCTGATCCATCTGCTTTGCCTGAAGCGGCAGGCGACGGCGGAGACCATCGTGCTGTTCGGCATCGCGCTGGTCTTCACCTTCAACGCCGCACTGGCGCTGGTTCAGTATTTCGCCTCGGAGCGGGCGGTGTCGGCCATCGTGTTCTGGACCCTGGGCAGCCTGACCAAGGCAAGCTGGGAGTCGCTGGGTATTACCGCGGCAGTTCTGGCATTGGCGGCACCGCTTCTGGCGCGGCGCGTCTGGGCGCTGACGGCGCTGCGGCTCGGGGATGAGAAGGCGGTCAGTTTCGGCATCAAGGTGCCGCGCCTGCGGCTGCAAGCCCTGATGCTGGTCAGCCTGCTTGCCGCCTTTCCGGTCGCCTTCGTCGGCACCATCGGGTTCATCGGCATTGTCGGCCCGCATATTGCCCGGATGCTGATCGGTGAGGACCAGCGCTATTTCCTGCCCGCCGCCACGCTTTGCGGCGCTCTGATCCTGTCGATCAGCTCCATCGTCAGCAAGTCCCTGATCCCCGGCACGATCTTCCCCATCGGCGTCGTGACCGCGCTGATCGGCGTGCCGTTCTTCATCACTCTCGTTCTCTCCAGCCGGAAGCCGACATGGTAACGCTTCGTCTCGATGCCCTTGGCGCCTGCTACGGCAGGAACCCGGTTCTGAGCGATATAACCACCGCCGCGTTCAAGGGTGGTGAGGTGGTGGCGCTGATCGGCCCGAATGCTGCCGGAAAGTCGAGCCTGTTCAAGCGTATGGCCGGGATCATCGACGGGCCGGGCCGGGCGGTGATCGAGGGGGCACGCGGAAACGGCATCGTCTACATGCCGCAGGACAGCGCGACCAATGCGGTGCTCACTGTCTATGAATCCGTGCTGCTGGCGCGCAAACAGGATGCGTCCTGGTCCGTCGGCCAGGCGGATCTGGCCATTGCCGACGAGGTTCTGGGCAAGCTCGGCATTTCGGGGCTCTCGATGCGTAATCTGGGCGAGCTCAGTGGCGGCCAGAGGCAACTGGTCTCCATCGCCCAGGTGCTGGCACGAGAACCCGAGATCCTGATGATGGACGAGCCGACAAGCGCGCTTGATCTGAAGCGGCAGATGCAGGTGCTGGAATTTATCCGGGGACTGGCGACGGAACGGGGACTGCTGATCTTCCTCGCCATCCATGACCTGAACCAGGTCCTGCGGTTCGCGGACAAGGTCATGGTGCTGGCCGGTGGCGGGTTGCACGCGGCGGGCGCGACCCGTGAGGTGTTGACGGCGGACATGCTGCGCCGGGTGTATGGCGTCGATGCCCGGATCGAGGCCTGCTCGCGCGGGATTCCGCAGATCATCGTCGATGGGGCCGTGGACGAAACGCCTGCCTAGCGTGGCTTCGTCCTGCTAGTTCACCGTCTTTGGCGCGGCTGTATCCCTGCCGGCTGCGCCGGTGAATTTATCCAGCCATTCTCCCAGTGTCTGATCGGGGAGCTGACCGTCGCCGGGCAGGCCACCGGCTGGCGCTGTGCTGGCTCCGGATTGGACCGGAGCATTTGCCGGGGTCGGTTGTTGCGGTGCCGCCGGTGTGCCGGGGGGCGTCATGCTGTCTTTCTGTATCGCGGCGCCGGAGGCCGTCAGGGGCGCCGGTCCGGCAAGGGATGGTGAGCCCATCAGATCGCTGCGCGGGCCAAGCGGATTGCCCATCGGGTCCGCCGCGTTTTCATTGGTCGCGTCGCTTCCCTTCATGGCCGGATCGGTATTCAGGATGATCGGCAGACCGTCCGCGCCGCCGATCACGATGACCTTGGCATTGTTGGACTGAGCGAGTTGCAGTGTCGCCTCGATACCGCGCCAGCGCAGATAGCTCTCGGTGATGCCGGGGGCGACGATTTCCTGGAAACTGCGGATGCCTTCGGCCTCGATCCTCTTGCGCTGGCGTTCCTTCTCTTCCAGCCGCAGGCGGAAATCATAGGCCTCGCTCATATGGCGGACCCGTTCCTTCTGTTCGATCGCGTTGCGCACGAAGGTCGGCAGCTCGATTTCCTCGATCAGCACGTCCTCGAGATGGATGTAGGCATCGTCGAATGGGACGTTCGAGGAGATGTTCGCCAGCTTGCTCTGGAACTGGGTCTGCACGATGGTCTGCACCTGCTCGCGGCGTGTCGAGTACAGGTCGGATGCCTCATTCTCGGAAATATAGGTGAGGATCAGGGTCCGAAGCTGCGGCCGCATCAGCGTCTCGGAATAATTCGGCCCGATGCTCTTGTGCAGAAAACCCGCATATTCGCTGTTGATGACGTACCGGCTGGAGATATTGAGGGTGATTTCCAGACCGTCGACACTCAAGCCCTTCACGCTCTCGTCGATGCGCTGCAGGCGCGCGTCGTACATGTAGATCTTGTCCCAGGGGAGGATGAAGTGAATGCCCTCCTGGAGCTGGCCGTTCTTCTCGGTCACGGTGCCGCCGAAGAAACGGTACCACATCACGCCAACGGACCCCGGCGGCACGGTGTAGACGATCAGCGGCCACAACACGATGATCATGAGCAGCAGGATCGCGCCGGTGGCGAAAAACTCGACCCAGTGCTGGTTCGTCCAGCTCGACGCCTGTTTAAAGAAGCGACTAATCATGGAACAGCTCCGGGTCGTAGGCCGCCATCATGCCGTCTTCCATATGCATCTGCCTGTCGGCGGCATCGAAGAAGCGGTTGTCATGGGTGACGGCGATAATAGTGGCTCCGCGTGATCGCAGCATGCCCAAAATTTCGCGATAGAATTTGCGCCGGAACATCGGGTCCTGATCGGCGGCCCACTCGTCCAGCACCAGAACCGGCCGTTTCTCCAGGGCTGCCGCCAGCAGGGCAAGGCGCTTGCGCTGGCCGGTGGAGAGGTCGGTGGTGGAAAACCGGCGGCCGTTGAACTGCACCTTGTTGTTAATCTCCAGCGTGTCGATCCAGTCGGGGGCATCTTCCAGAGCCTCGTCCGAAACGCCATAAAGCTCTGAGAACAGGTGGAAATCCCCGAACACGGTGGAGAAGATCTCGCGATAATCCTGCAGGGCCGTCTTGGGCAGGGCCTTGCCATCCACCAGCAGCGTGCCTTCCTGCAGGGGGTAGAGCCCGGTCAGCACGCGCAACAGGGTGGACTTACCGGAACCGTTGCCGCCGGTGATGAACAGAACCTCGCCGCGGGTGACCGTCAGATCGATAGGGCCGACGGTGAAGGACTCACTGGAATCACCGTTCGGCGGGGTGTAGCGGAACACGGCCCTGCGCAGCTCGATGGTCGTGAAATTGGCGTAGCGCGTGCTGTCCGACACCGGGGCATCGGCGAGCGGATGGCCGTCTTCATCGACAGGGAGGTCAACTCCGGACAGCCGCTTCAGGTGGCGTTCCAGATCCATGATCGCCTCGGAAGCGGCCGAGGCGTTTTCGAAGATCGGGATCGAGCCGATCAGGCCGGAGATCGGTCCGATAATGAACAGAACGGCGGTGGTGGATTTCTGAACCTCGTCGGAATAGCCGGAGGTCAGGAGCGGGACCACGAAGACCATTGTGCCGAGCAGCAGGTAGAAGGCGGTCTGGGAAAACACGAAGTTTTTAGCCAGCATGATCTGGGTGACGCCGCGCATCTCCGAGGCGCGCTGGCTGATCTCCTCGATCCGGGAGACGATGGCCCGGGCCTTGCCCCGGCTCAGCTTTGCTTCCTTGAAGCCGTCCAGCAGGTCGTCGATCGTGGTGTAGACGTCGTTGTCCATCGCCAGCGTGCCGCGCAGATCGTTCCGCACCGAGTAGGATTTCCGCCAGTAGACGAACAGCGCAACGCTCATGAAAGCGACCAGCGCGATGAAGGACGTGACCGATATCCAGGCGATATAGAGCGCCGTGAACAGAATCAGGATCGACATCTGCACGGCGATGGTCACGGTCGAGGCGGATTGCGACAATGTCTGCATGTGACGAGCGATGCCGCTATAGATCACCGCCCGGCCAAGCTGTTCGACATCGAGCAGCTCGCAATGCTGCAGATGATTGACGATGCGCATGCGCACCCGGTGGATCATCGCCTCGACCTGTTCGGCGGCCTGGGTCAGGATCCAGCGCTGGGCAACGACATAGAGCAGCATCGCCGCGGCAAAGAATATGGCGTAGAGCGGCCGGGATTCCGACTGCTCCGCATGTTCGGCGGCGGTATTGATGATCGCCAGAATCATGGCGTTGGTCAGGCCGGCGACAGCGGCCACGGTCAACGCCTTGCGCGGCGATAGCGTGGCTTCGCGGCGCAGAAACTTGATCAGGCCGTTAGACGCAACCAGATCGGCAGCGGCGGAACCGGTCTTCATCGCGGAAATCCCTCCCGGGGCGGGTTAGCCTTCTGCAGAAGTGCCGGATGAAGTGGTCTTGGGAAACGGCCGCACCAGGGCCAGGACCAGCCCGACCAGAAGCGGCGTGAGGATCACGCAACACAGAAAAACACCGAATGCACCGATCCGGGTATGCCGTCCGGCAAAAGCCAGGATCAGAGAAAGCAGTATATAGAGGCCGAGCGGGACAAATTGCATGGGCGCGATCCGTTATGAGCGTCTCTGCGACATAACAACCGACCGGAGCATGTCTGGCCCGGTCGGTTGTCCGAAGTTTTTCAGCCGCGCTGGGTGATCAGGCGGCGGCCTTCTTCGTTTCGGACGGCTCGTCCGATGCCTTTGAAACGCCTTCCTCGAAATCGGACTTGAAATGATCGCGGATAGAGTCCGGATCGAGATTCATGACGTTGCCGCCGGCTTCGAAATGCCGGATGAAGACCTTGCCGATCGCATAGGTCGAGGCCGTGGTGAAGACGGGGGAGGTCAGCGCGCCAAGCACTGTTCCGACACCCGGAATGGCCTTGATCAGGCTGGAGGCGCCGCGTGCGACCCCGGCCGGCACCAGGCTGCCCAGGAGGCTGGCGATGATTGTTTTCACGACATTGCGCGAGAACGGCACTTCGTAGAGTTTCGCCAGATCGGCGACCATCTTGACCTGAACCAGGGTAACCGCTGCCAGATCGGCAAACGGAAGCGGGATGAAACTGGCACCGGCGGACCAGCCCATATAGGTGTTTACGATGCTCGTGGCTTCGACGCGCCGAGCAGCCAATACATCATCTTCTTCCATCAATTTTCTCCAGACTGGGTGAAGCACTGTTTCACAAAATGCTGCGTAGCCAAGCGGTCTCCCAAGGGTATTCCGCGCCAGGCCGCTCGAAGGTCTTTGTCAATCATTTCAAGCATATCTGAATCAACCTCCCGTGTACAACGGATCAGAAACTTTTAGCGATCCTCAGTTGCGGCAGGATGAAACTTTCCTCGCCTCCGGCGCCAATCGAGGCGGCAACCCGTAACTCCGCCCGAAGCCCGCCGGTCGCGAGATAGCGCAGGCCCCCCGTCAGGTTGAACAGATCCTGTGCCGCCGCGCGGGAATCGGCGCGAATGGTTTGGCCGGAGGACAGCCTTCCGTCGATTTCACGTTCCGCGTCGAGCAGGTCGCGCTCGTACCCGGCGCCGAGATAGGGCTGCAGGATGCCGCTCGTGGTGTCGACATCCGTCCAGACGGTGAAATCCACTCCGGCCTTCACCTCGGCGACATCGCTGTCATCAACCGTCAGGTTCAGGAAGCTCGCGCCGCTTTCCGTAAAGCCGTCGAGGGTGGTCCAGCCGGCACCGAGACGCCCGGTGGCGGCATAGCCGATGCGACGCTGGCCGATTTCGACATCATTGTCCCAGCGCGCTTCCAGCTCGGCATTGGCGCCCCAGCCGCTGGTGTCACTGCGGGCTGTCGGCATGACCGAGAAACCCGTGTCGCGCTTCACGTCATCGACCGTGTGATAGGACAGGCCTGCCTGCAGCCCGAGGCTGAATGCCCCGCTGCGCCAGCCACCGAAACCGCCGACCGTCACCGCGTTGTTTTCGAAGGAGCCGCCGCCATTAATGGACGAGTCCATGCTGGCGTAGCTCAGATGGGCACCGAAAACGACATCCCTGCCGGTTTCGGCAGGCCGGTAGGCAACGCCGGCAATCGCCATCTGGCTGTCATAGTCGTAGCCGGAAAAATCCCCGTCCTTGTCCCGGCTGCCGACACCGTTCTCGGCGATGACGAAAACCGTGCTGTTGCCGAATTCCTGGCTGCTGACCGGGGCCGTTCCCGCGCCCGCGAAGCCTGGCCCGCCGTGCAGATCGTGGATCTGCCCGCGCAGGGCGGACATCACCGCGCGCTGCTGTTCGAGGCCTGAATCGGCAAGGGTCGAAAGCCGGCCGCCATCGGCATCGACGGCTTGCAGCGTTGCCGTCACCAACTCGGCGATATAACCGTGGGCCGCTGTCGTCGGGTGCTGGCCGTCCCAATAGAGCGTGGCAGCCTCGCTCGCGGCGTCGGGGCATTGGCCGTTTGCGGCGTTGTTGGTGATGCAGGAGCCTGTGGTGTTGGTGAAACCATAGAGGCCCGGCCGCGCATCGATATCGTCATAGAGCGCATCGAGATCCACCAGGATGATCTCAAGGCCGGTATTCGCCCGGGCGTTGGCCAGCATGGTCGGCATGCCGGCATTATGCGCGGCCGACAGCTGTCCGGATTGCGCGAGCTGCTCCGCGTTGAAAGCCGATATCAGGGTGGGCACCCGGTCGAGATCGAACAGGTTGAGCACGATCGCCCGCCGGGCTCCGAGAGCCGAGGCTTTTTCCAGACCTGTCTGGACGTTGGCGAGGGTCTGGTCGACGATGCCTTGCTCGCTGACGCCCGGATTGGCGCCGAGAACATAGTTCGTAT
>NZ_CAXBDC010000017.1:0-54182 GCF_963974195.1 uncultured Nisaea sp. | reverse complement strand
AACGACAACGCCGTATTGTCGATCAGCCAGACGGCCGTCGCTTTCGGCATCAGCGGATTCGCCATGATATCTCCTTTGAAGCACGTTATCCGTATGCCATGAGGATGACGGATCCGTTCTTTCTTGGTTGTCTGAATTGTTATGAATGATGGTTATATAGAGCAAGATACGGAACGATCCAATCATAGTCTTCGTTGAATCTATGATGCTTGAAGATGGATTGTAGGGAAACCGGATAACGGGAGAGGGGAAGATGGCATTCGAAGATCTGGAACCGAAGAACGTCACCCGCAAACCGGTCGATCTTTCGACCTGGAACATCGAGGACCTTGAACTCTATATCGAGAACATGAAGACGGAAATTCAGCGCGTGGAAGCGGCGATCAGGGAAAAGCAGTCAATTTCCTCGGCCGCTGAGTCGCTTTTCAAGCGCTAGGCATCGGCCTGCCCGACCTTGCGGCGCAGCATTAATGGTTGTATCGCACGAGGCAGCAAAAACGGACGGATACGGGGACAGGGTCATGAAGGGCAGAACGGCAGTCGTTACGGGGTCGACCAGCGGTATCGGCGCGGCCATGGCGGCGGCATTCGCAGCCGAAGGCGCGAATATCGTCATCAATGGGCTTGGTGATGCAGCCGGGATCGAGAAAGGCCGTGCGGCACTGGAAGCGGAGTATGGCGTCCAGGTGATCTATCACGGTGCCGACATGACCAAGCCGGAGGAGATCGAGGATCTGATCCGGACGGCCGAAGGCGCATTCGGCTCCGTCGACATTCTCGTGAACAATGCGGGCATCCAGCATACCGCTCCCATCGAGGCCTTCCCGGTGGACAAGTGGAATGCCGTGATCGCCATCAATCTTTCCGCCGCCTTCCACGGCATGCGCGCTGTCCTGCCGGGCATGAAGGCGCGCGGCTGGGGCCGCATCATCAATATTGCCTCGGCGCATGGTCTTGTCGCCTCGGTGAACAAGTCCGCTTACGTGGCGGCAAAGCACGGCATTGTCGGCCTGACCAAGGTTGCCGCCCTGGAAAACGCCCAGAGCGGCGTGACCTGTAACGCGATCTGCCCCGGTTGGGTGAAGACGCCGCTGGTCATGGCCCAGATCGAGGCGCGGGCGGAGACCAACGGCACTTCTGTCGAGCAGGAGACCCAGGCTTTGCTGCTGGAAAAACAGCCGTCCGGACAATTCACGACGGTCGAGCAGCTCGCGGGTGTCGCTGTGTTCCTGTGCGGCGATGCCGCCAGCAACATGACGGGCACGACCGTCACCCTCGACGGCGGCTGGACCGCGCAATAGCGCCCTTCATATTCGCGGAATACCACTCTGCTTCATGGAAAGGGCTCCCGTGAAAGGCAAGACAGTTCTTGTAACCGGCTCGACCAGCGGGATCGGTGCGGCGTTGGCCGATGGTTTCGCCGCCGAGGGCGCGAATATCGTGCTTAACGGTCTGGGTGATGCGGGCATGATAGAAGCCGCGCGTGCGGCGCTGGCGTCAAAACATGGCGTCGAGGCGATCTTTCACGGCGCAGACATGAGCATTCCGGACGAGATCGAAGATCTGGTCCAGACGGCCGAGGGCCATTTCGGCGCCGTCGATATTCTCGTGAACAATGCCGGTATCCAATATACCGAAGTGATCGAAGCCTTCCCGGTGGAGCGCTGGGATGCGCTGATCGCAATAAATCTCTCGGCGCCGTTCCACGCGACGCGCGCGGTTTTGCCGGGGATGAAGCGGCGCGGCTGGGGCCGCATCGTGAATATCGCGTCAAACGCTGGGTTGGGCGGTTCGGTCCGCAAATCCGCCTATGTCGCGGCCAAGCATGGTGTGGTCGGGCTGACCAGGGTCACCGGGCTGGAGAATGCCCAAACCGGTGTGACCTGCAATGCCATTTGCCCCGGCTGGGTGAAGACGCCGCTGGTCGACGTGCAGATCGAAGACCGGGCAAAAAGGGACGGCACCAGTATCGAGCAGGCGACCTACGATCTGCTGATCGACCAGCAGCCGTCCGGCAGGTTCACCACATTCGAGCAATTGTCCGGAGCAGCCCTGTTTCTGTGTAGCAATGCCGCGGACAACATGACCGGAACCACACTGACGCTCGATGGCGGCTGGATGGCAACCTAGCTCCTGATCATGAGGCCGGAATAACAAGCACCCGCCGAGTTTTTCGGCGGGTGCAACGATATTCTGATGGGGATACCGGTTTGGTGGGGGCTAGGCCCTGAGATTTTCCATCTCGTCTTTGATCGCAAGTTTCTTGCGTTTTATTTCTGCGACAGCAGCGCTGTCCGGCATGGGTCTGGTACGTTCCTGATCAAGGTTTCGCTCCAAGGTCTCGTGGCGTTGTTTCAGCGATTCAATCCGCTGTGCCTGGGCCATGCCTATGCTCTCCTTTTTTGATCGTGAACTTCAAACGTTACAGTTTAAAGAATAGGTATCTTTAGGGGCTTGTGCAATGAGTCCACTTCGGGCAAGTTGCGCGGTTTTTTCGTCAAAGCGCGTAACGCGCTGGATTTCCGAGGTAAATTTTTTTCATGAGAAATCCTCAAAAAAACAAGCTGATAATCGGAATCAGCGGTGCCTCAGGAACGATCTACGGCGTCCGGCTGCTGGAATTGCTCCGGGCCTTGCCGGACAGCCAGAAAATCGAAACTCACCTGATCATGAGCCGGGCGGCGGAAATCACGCTGGCGCATGAAACGGACTTCAAGGTCCGGGATGTCGAGAAGCTGGCCGACATGGTGCATGCCAACAAGGATATCGGCGCCGCTGTCGCCTCCGGATCGTTCCGGACAATGGGCATGATCATTGCCCCGTGCTCGGTGAAGAGCCTGGCGGAAATCGCGACCGGCGTGACCGACACTCTGCTGTCCCGCGCGGCCGACGTGATCCTGAAAGAGCGCCGCCGGCTGGTCTGCATGGTGCGGGAAACGCCGCTGCATTCGGGGCACCTGCGGAACATGCTGGCATTGTCGGATATGGGGGCGATCATCGCGCCGCCGGTTCCCGCATTTTATGCGAAACCGGACTCCATCGCGGACATGGTGGATCACTCTCTCGGCCGGGTTCTGGATCTCTTCGACATCGACCTCGGAACGGTCCGCCGCTGGAAGGACGATGCCGCGCCCGGAGCGTGATCGGGAATCAGTTTTTCGGGCCGTCTTTTCCGCGAGACCCGGATTCTCGTGTTCCGCCCCGGGGCCAGGAAGATTTAATTTCCCCAGATAGTTAATGTGTCTCCGCATCATATGTTTTGCTGCTGGCGTCAGTGGTTGCCGGTGTATTTAAAAGGTTCATGTGAACTGTTCGATGTCACATTTTTGTCGCCTCGCTGACTCCGACTTGACATTTCTGGTGGGGGCATTACCGTCTGTCCCGGGCAAGTTGAACAGGGTGCTCACAGTTCAAAAAAAGAATAAATGAAGGGCCGCGCCTCGGCGCGGTCCTTCGATTCTGAACCATCGGTTCGGAGGCTTTGCGGGGGCGGAGCCGGGCACCCTAAAATATCCTTCAGGCGTGCCATCACGCTTGCGTCCAACCCTTCATCCGTTAAAGATCGCGCCGAACCTGACCAAAGCGCAGGATGGAGGGGCAGCACATGACTTCAGACGGAAATCTCTTCGGTTTCGATACGCTCGCGCTGCATGCCGGGCAGCAGCCGGACAGCGATACCGGCGCCCGCGCGGTGCCGATCTACCAAACCACGTCATACGTGTTCCGGGATTCCGAGCATGCGGCCTCGCTGTTCAATCTGGAGCGGGCCGGGCACATTTATTCGCGGATCTCCAATCCGACCGTCGCGGTGCTGGAAGAGCGCATGGCCGCGCTTGAGGGCGGTGTCGGCGCGGTGGCGACGGCCAGCGGTCATGCGGCCCTGCATCTCGCTATCGTGACGCTCATGGGGGCGGGCTCGCACATCGTTGCCTCCAGCGCGCTCTATGGCGGCAGCCACAATCTTTTCAGCCATACCCTGCCGCGCTTCGGCATCGAGACCACCAAGGTCCACCCGCGCGACATCGAGGGCTTCCGCAAGGCAATCCGGCCGGAGACCCGTCTGGTCTTCGCCGAGACCATCGGTAATCCGGGACTTGAGGTGCTGGATATCGCCGCGCTGGCCGAGGTCGCGCACGAGGCCGGTATTCCGCTGATGATCGATGCCACCTTCACCACGCCCTATCTCTGCCGGCCGTTCGATCACGGCGCCGACCTCATCATGCATTCGGCGACCAAATGGCTCGGCGGGCATGGCGTGGCCATTGGCGGCGTGCTGGTCGATGGCGGCCGGTTCGACTGGGAGGCGTCCGGAAAATTCCCGACCCTGACGGAGCCTTATGCCGGCTATCACGGCCTCGATTTCGCCGAGGAGTTCGGCCCGCAGGCCTTCTGCATGCGGGCCCGGGCCGAGGGGCTGCGCGATTTCGGCGCCTGCATGTCTCCGACCAATGCCTTTCACCTGATGCAGGGCATAGAGACCCTGCCGCTGCGGATGGACCGGCATGTCGCCAACGCCCGCAAGGTCGCGGCCTTTCTGGAAGCGTCGGAGGCGGTGGAATGGGTGCTGTATCCGGAGTTGGACAGCCACCCGGACAAGGAGCTGGCGGCGCGGATGATGCCGAAGGGAGCGGGTTCGATGATCGCTTTCGGGATCAAGGGCGGACGCGAGGCGGGGAAGATCTTTATCGACCGGCTCGGCGTCTGGTCGCACCTCGCGAATGTCGGCGATGCGAAATCTCTGGTTATCCATCCGGCCAGCACGACGCACCAGCAGATGGATGCGGAGATGATGAAGGCGGCGGGGCTGTCCGAGGATCTGGTTCGGCTATCGGTCGGGCTTGAGGATGTGGGCGATCTGATCGGCGACCTGAAACAGGCGCTGCGCGCCGCAACGACGCGCAAGGCGGGTTAGACAGATGAAGTTTACCGTAGAGGGACATGAGGCGTTCGCGGCGACCGGCGGACGCCCGTTTGACGGCGGCAAGACAACGATCCTGATGCTGCATGGTGCCGGAATGGATCACACCGTCTGGTCCATGCAGGCGCGCTACTTCGCGCATCACGGCTTTTCCGTCCTGGCTGTCGATCTGCCGGGGCACAGCCGCAGCGCCGGGACGGTGCCGGAGACGATCTCTGCTTTCGCCGACTGGTGCCTCGCGGCACTGGATGCGGCCGGAGCTGGAGAGGTTGTGGTCATGGGGCATTCCATGGGCGCGCTCATCGCGCTTGAGGTTGCGTCCCGGCTGGGCGCCCGCGCGAAAGCGCTTGCTCTGCTTGGCTCCGTGCCGGAAATGAAGGTGCATCCGGATCTGCTGGGTGCCGCCCGCACGGGCAAGCATGCGGCACTTGAGACCATGGTCGGCTGGAGCGTCGGCAAGCGTGCGCAGATCGGTGGTCACAGGGCGCCCGGTGCCTGGGTCAGCGGCGCCAGCATGCGGTTGCTGGAGGCGGGCGACTATGCGGTTCTGGCGACAGACCTTGCCGCCTGCGATACCTATGACGGGGCGTTGACGGCAGCGGCGGCAGTCACCTGCCCGGCGCTGGTGCTTTCCGGCTCCGACGACAAGATGACCCCGGCCAAGCTGGCCCGGCCGCTGGTGGATGCGTTGCCGGACGCGCGTGCCGTTATTCTGCCGCGCGCCGGTCACATGATGATGATCGAGCAACCCGACGAAGTGCTCGATGTGCTGGCTGACTTTTTCGGGGCGCTTCGGTGAGCGGGGAGGGGGTAGTCGAGACCCGCGACCGGTTCCGCTGGTGGCTGGAGATCCCGACCCGCTGGATGGACAATGACGTCTACGGGCACGTCAACAACGTGCAGTATTATTCCTACTTCGATACCGCCGTGAACACGCATCTGATCCGGGAAGCCGGCCTGGATATCCACAACAGTCCGATTGTCGGGCTGGTGGTGGAGACCCGTTGCCAGTTCAGGAAGTCACTGGTGTTCCCGGACAGGATCGATGCGGGCATCCGGGTGGAGCGGCTTGGCCGGTCGAGCGTCACCTATGCAACCGCGTTGTTCCGCGAAGGCGACGAGGAGATCGCCGCGCTCGGTCATTTCGTGCATGTCTATGTCGACCGGGCATCGCAGACACCGGTGCCGATCCCCGCGCAGATGCGCGCCGAGATGGAAAAGCTCTGCCTGGAATAGGCCCTGTCTTCAGTAAGGAGCGGGCCTATTTGGTCTTGGTACGGGAAATCTTGTAAAGCCCGGCGACGATCTGCTGGCCGATAGCGCCGGCCTCGCCTTTCATTTTCGTCGCGACAACGGCTTTCAGGGCGTCCACATGGGCCTTGATGGCATCCGCGTCGTTGTGCCCGCGCTGCCCGGGCTCGCCCAGTTCCAGATAGCGGTTCATCGAGGTCGCGATCTTCTCGACCATGGGGTAGCCGAAGCTGGAACCCTGGGAGCGGAGATCGTGCATCACCGTATAGATCGTGCGTTCGGGCCCGGCCGGGTCGGCGCCTTCCGTCTTCAGCCGTTCGACGGCATCATCCAGTTTGATGATGCTCTCCTTGGCTGTTTCCGAGAGATCGATCTTGGCGGAGGCTTCCGCCAGCGCGGCTTCGGCCTTTGCGATCAATCGCTCGTCCATGCGCGCGGGGCCGCCAACCAGATCCTTCAGCTTGTTGGGCTGATGAATGACCTCGTAAGTGCCTTTCGGGGGTTGGGCCATTTCGATCCTCTCGTAAGCCGGATTTTCCGGTCTGTTGATATTGGCTCAGGCGCTGCGCGCATCCCTGTCGCGCAGTTCGGCAGCCCGGCGTTCCTCGCCGTCGAAGGATTCGACCTTCCGGCGGCGGTCCGGTCCGAAATAATTGTCGGTGCGCACGAAAGGGCGGGGATATTCGATCACGGCCACGAGGCGCTGGATCAGGCCGACGCCGGTGAGAGGCTTGGCCATGAATTCGGTGACACCCGCATCGCGGGCCATCTCGATCCGGTTCGCTTCCGTATGGCCGCTGACCATGATGATGGGCAGGAATTCATCCGGACTTGCGGGATCGTTCCGGATCCAGCGGGTCAATTCTATGCCGTCCATCTCTTCCATCACCCAGTCGGTGATGATCAGATCAACCTGATATTCGCTTAGCTTGCGGATAGCGTGCTGGCCGTCGCGCGCATCGATGATGTTTTTCACACCGACCGACTGCAACATCGCCCGCAAGACTTCCCGCATGGGCTGGCTGTCTTCGACAATCATCACCGAAAGGCGCTGGAACCGCGCTTCGTTGGTCGGGCTTTGAGACATTCACCACAGCTTCCCCGGTTTCAGGATTCTGAAATCCGTAGAATCTTTATAATTTCATACCACTCGGCGGAGTTTAATCGACTTCCGATGGGTAAGGCTATAGTCGGATTTTCAACCTCTCAATTCATGGTGTCACTATGAAATGCGTAACACCGTATGAGATGTTTTCGTCTCCGGGGAGTGGAAATCCGCCTCGGCTGATGCGTGTTCATACAATATCTGGTATAGAATTAGCTGGTGTTAACTAGGCTGATATCGGGCGTGATCGGCAGAAACCTGCGGTGCGGCGGCAAATAAATTTGCCTGCCGCTCTTGACTCGTCGCCCGATTCGCCGATTGATCCGGCCTCCGGGCCTGTCGGGACGCGGTGTTGCGTTCGGGCAGGCATTTCGAATGAGCCTGGACCCCATGAGGACTGTAGGAAATGGCAGGGCATTCCCAATTTAAGAACATCATGTACCGCAAGGGCGCGCAGGATAAAAAGCGCGCCAAGCTTTTCACGCGGCTGATCCGGGAGATCGCGGTCGCGGCGAAGGCGAGTACCGATGTGAGCGCTAACCCGCGACTGCGTTCGGCTATTCAGGCGGCCCGCGAGGCCAACATGCCGAAGGACAATATCGACCGGGTACTGAAGAAGGCCGAAGGCGGCGGTGCGGACGACAATTTCGAGGACATCCGGTACGAGGGCTATGCCTCCGGCGGTGTCGCCATGATCGTCGAGGCGCTGACCGACAACCGCAACCGGACCGCTTCTGAGGTTCGCTCCACATTCTCCAAGTATGGCGGGACTCTCGGAGAGACCAACTCCGTCAGCTTCATGTTCGACCGGGTCGGCCAGATTTCCTATCCGGCAGACAAGGCGGAAGCCGATGCCATGTTCGAGGCCGCTCTGGAAGCGGGCGCGGAGAATGTCGAATCCTCCGAGGACGGGCATGTCATCACCTGCGCACCGGATGATCTGAGCGCGGTTCGCGAAGCGCTTTCCGAGCAGTTCGGCGCGCCGGAAGAGGCCGAGTTTTCCTGGAAACCGCAAAATACCGTGCCGGTGGACGAGAGCCATGCCGAAACCATCATGAAGCTGCTGGCGGCTCTCGAGGATCTTGATGACGTCCAGTCGGTCTCGGCGAATTTCGAGATCCCGGACGAGGTCATGCGGAAACTGACGGCGGCCGCCTGACCCCAATGTCAGGCGTCTGCCAAAAGCCCATTGGGGAGATGCAATCACGATGAGGCTTCTCGGTCTCGACCCGGGGCTCCGCTTTACCGGCTGGGGTGTGATCGATGTGGACGGCCACCGGCTGCGCCACATCGCCAACGGTACCTTGAAGTCCACATCATCCCGCTCCATCGCGGAACGCCTTCTTGAATTGCATGACGGTGTTCTGGAAATTCTCGGCCGCTACAGCCCCGGTGAGGCAGCGGTCGAGGAGACTTTCGTGAACAAGAACCCGGAATCGACCCTGAAGCTCGGTCTGGCCCGGGGCGCCGTTCTGCTGGCGCCGGCCAAGCAGGGATTGCGGGTGACGGAATATGCGCCAAACCGGGTGAAGAAAACCGTGGTTGGGGCCGGTCACGCCAACAAGGACCAGGTCCAGATCATGGTGTCGAAGCTGCTGCCTGAAGCGGTTTTTGACTCCGCGGATGCGGCGGACGCGCTCGCGGTGGCGATCTGTCACGCGCATTTCGCCCAGAGCCGTCATGCCTTTGGCGAGACGGTGGGCGTCTCCCGGCTCAAACAACAATCGGCAACCGGTGGATACGAGCGTGCGATCCAGGCGGCTCTGCGCAAGGAGATGGGCCAATGATCGCCAAATTACGGGGTATTCTCGATTCCTTCGGTGACGGCAGTGCCGTGATCGATGTGCGTGGTGTCGGGTATCTGATTTTCGCGTCCAGCCGGACTCTTGCGCAGCTCGGCGACAAGGGGGGCGATGTCTCCGTGCATGTCGAAACCCATGTCCGCGAAGACCATATCCATCTCTACGGGTTTGCCGACAAGGCGGAGCAGGACACCTTCCGGATTTTGCAGACGGTTCAGGGCGTGGGTGCCAAGGCGGCGCTTTCCATCCTGTCCGCGCTGGCGCCGGACGAGATCCTGCGGTCGGTCGCTGCCGGGGATGCCAAGATGCTGACCCGGGCGGACGGCGTCGGCCCGAAGTTGGCTGGCCGTATCGTCAACGAATTGAAAGACAAGGCGGTGAATATCTCGCTCGGTGCGGATGCCGCGATGCCGGCGCCTGCGGGCGGCAAGGCTGCTCCGGCGGGAGAGCCTGCCGCTGTCGCCGACGCGATCTCCGCCCTGGTCAACCTCGGCTATGACCGGAGCATCGCCTATGGCGCGGTTCATGCGGCCGTCAAGGCGATGGGGCCGGATGCGGATCTGAACCAGCTGATCACCGGCGGCCTTAAGGAGCTTGCTTCGTGAGTGCCTGGGAGGACGGGGAAGAGGGCCGGATCGTCGATGGCGAGCGGTCGACGGAGGATACGCCCGAGCGGGCGCTGCGTCCGGTCACTCTCGATGATTTCGTCGGCCAGAAGCAAATGCGGGAGAATCTGAAAGTCTTCATCGAGGCCGCGAAGGTTCGTGAAGAGGCGATGGACCACACGCTGTTCTTCGGCCCGCCCGGCCTCGGCAAGACGACGCTGGCCCAGATCGTCGCCCGCGAGCTGGGGGTGAATTTCCGTGCCACGTCCGGCCCGGTGATCGCCAAGGCGGGCGACCTTGCGGCCCTGCTGACCAACCTTCAGGCGCGTGACGTTCTCTTCATTGACGAGATACATCGCCTTAATCCTGCCGTAGAGGAAGTGCTCTATCCGGCTATGGAGGATTTTCAGCTCGACCTCATTATCGGTGAAGGCCCGGCGGCCCGGTCTATCCGGATCGACCTGCCGCCCTTTACCCTGGTGGCGGCGACGACGCGGTCCGGCCTGATCACCACACCGTTGCGCGAACGCTTCGGCATTCCCTTGCGGTTGCAATTCTATACGCCGGAGGAGCTGCAAAGCATCGTCATGCGCGGAGCCTCCCTGCTTGGCATGAACCTGCTGCCGGAAGGCGCGGCGGAAGTCGCCAGCCGGTCTCGCGGAACGCCGCGCGTTGCAGGCCGCCTGTTGCGCCGGGTGCGGGATTTCGCGGCCGTTGCCGGGGTTGATGAAATTGGCGAGAAGGCGGCGGACGGTGCGTTGAACCGCCTCGATATCGACAAGCGCGGGCTCGATGCCATGGACCGGCGCTATCTGCGCTGCATCGCCGATAATTACGGTGGCGGTCCGGTCGGGGCTGAAACCCTTGCGGCGGCCCTTGCCGAGCAGCGTGATGTGATCGAGGAAGTGATCGAGCCTTATCTGCTGCAACAAGGGCTGCTGCAACGCACGCCGCGCGGGCGGCTGCTGTCTGAATCCGGGTATCGCTATCTCGGCCTTGCCATGCCGAACAGGACCCCCGCCGAAGCGGCGCAAATGACCCTCCTCGATAACAATTCCGAGGGCGTGGATGTCTGAGCGGCAACTGCAGCCTACGGTGACGGGGTTCACCGCGGACGGCACACATGTGCTCCGCGCCCGCGTCTATTACGAGGACACGGATGCAGGCGGTGTGGTCTATCACGCCAACTATCTGCGCTTCGCTGAACGTGGGCGCACGGAATATCTCCGCGACATCGGTGTCTTCCAGTCGGAACTTGCCGACGCGGAAGGCGTTTACTTCGTGGTCAGGCGCAGTGAAATCGATTTCCGTCTGCCCGCCCGGCTTGACGATGCGCTGGAGATCCGGACGGTGATCGCCGGAATAAAGGGCGCGTCGTTTCTGGTCGAGCAGACGATCGCGAAGGCGGAAACGGATGAATATCTGGTGAAGGTGGACAGCACCATCGCCTGCCTGGACCGAAAAGGCCGCCCGGTACGGGTGCCGAAATCGGTCAAATCGAAACTGGACCGGCAGGACGGGGCGGTATCGTGATGAAGGCCGGATGGATTGCAGGCGGGCAGACTATAGGACAGACGTCGAGGAAGAGTATCTAAATGGATCAGACACTAGTCGATACCGTGACACTTGGGGGGACAGCGGCCACGGACATGAGCATCTGGGGTTTGTTCATGACCGCGGACTGGATCGTGAAGGCCGTGATGCTCATCCTGATCGGCGCGTCGATCTGGAGCTGGGCGATCATTGTCGACAAGACCCTGAAAATGCGCCGGCTTTCGAAAGCGGCTGTGCATTTCGAGGAAGCATTCTGGTCGGGCGGCTCGCTCGAGGACCTTTACGACCGGATCGGCGGGCAACCGGGCGATCCGATGACCGGCGTGTTCGCGGCCGCGATGCGGGAATGGCGCCGGTCGGCGGCCAAGGGGCTGACCTCGAAAGGCTCTGAGATCCGGGCCAGCCTGCGCCAGCGTATCGAACAGGTGATGCAGCTCTCTATCTCCCGGGAGATGGATCGCCTGGAAAAACACATGACTTTCCTTGCCTCGGTTGGCTCCGTTGCCCCGTTTGTCGGGCTGTTCGGCACCGTCTGGGGGATCATGAACAGCTTCCAGTCCATCGCGGCAACCAAGAACACGTCTCTCGCGGTGGTGGCTCCGGGTATTGCCGAGGCCCTGTTCGCGACGGCGCTTGGCCTGATCGCTGCCATCCCGGCCGTGATTGCCTATAACAAGATTTCCACCGATCTCGGCCGGTATGCGGGGCGGCTGGAAACCTTCTCCAGCGAATTCGCCTCCATTCTGTCCCGCCAGCTTGACGAGGGAGGCTGAGCCATGGCCGCTTCCATGATCGGAGCCGGGCGCGGCGGCCGAGGGGCGCGAGGGCGCTATCGTCCGCTGAGCGAAATCAACGTGACGCCGCTGGTCGATGTCATGCTGGTGCTGCTGATCGTCTTCATGGTCACAGCTCCGCTGCTGACGGTCGGTGTGCCCGTTGATCTGCCGAAGACCGAGGCGGCGCAATTGACCGACGAGGTCGAGCCGCTGGTGGTTTCGGTCAATGCGGACGGCGTGATCTTTCTGCAGGAAACCGAGGTGCCGCGGGAAAACCTGGTGCCGAGGCTGAACGCCGTCACCGGGCAGCGCCCGGATGTGCGGATCTTCGTGCGCGGCGACAAGTCCATCCAGTATGGCACCGTCATGGAAGTCATGGGGCTGATCAGCTCCGCCGGTTTCAAGAAAGTCGCGCTTCTGGCCGAGATCCCCGACAGCAAGGGGACGCGCTGACGCCATGCGCAAGGGGCTCACCATATCGATCGGCCTGCATGTCGCGGTGTTCGCGTTTGCCTGGTTCGGTCTGCCTGAACTCCGGAATGACGATATCCTTCCGGAGCAGCTGGTGATCGTCGATATGGTGGATATCTCGGAAGTGACGAACACGCCGACGGCGGCGGTCGAGCCCGAGAAAGCCGAAGAGCCGAAACCGAAAGCCGCCGAGCCCGAGCCGGAAGAGCCAAAAGCACCGCCGCCCCCGCCGGAAGCGGCAGCCCCGCCACCGCCTCCGCCGGCTCCGGAACCCGCTCCGGCCCCGACCCCGGAACCCGCGCCGAAGCCTGTCGCGGAAGCGCCGGAGCCGGAACCCGCGCCGATCCCGAAGCCTGCTCCGGAAAAAGAGCCGGAGCCGGAGAAAGTGGCACAGGCCCCGAGCCCGGCACCGAAACCGCGCCCGAAGCCGCGCACGCCCGAGCCGGAGCCGAAAGAGGCCGAGAAGAAGCCGAAGAAGGAAGACAAGAAGCAGGATTTCTCGCGTCTGCTGAAGACGCTGGAGAAGACCGAAGCGGAGCCGCAGACGAAACCGGAAGAGGAAAAACCGAAGGAGAAGGTTGATCCTCTGAAGGACGTACTGGCCAAGCTGAAGGCGCCGGCCCGAAGCCGGTCCGACAAGGCGTTCGATCCGGAGAACAAGGTTTCGATCAGCGAGATCGATGCTGTGCGCCGCCAGATCGCGCAATGCTGGAACGTGCCTGCCGGTGCGAAGGGGGCAGAGGATCTCTATATCGAGATCACCCTTCAGATGAGCGCGGACGGCACGGTGCGCGACGCACGGATCGTCGACCAGACGCGCATGGCCAAGGATGATTTCTTCCGCAGTGCCGCTGAAAGCGCGCGGCGTGCGGTTCTGAGCTGCGGCAAGCTTCCGTTGCCGCCAGAGAAGTATGAGTCATGGAAAGACATAACCATGACTTTCAACCCGAGGGATCTGCTGTGAAGATCCGCGATCACGACCGACTTGAGAGGCCGATCATGAGGTTCGCTGGACCGCTACGCATCACCGAGATTTCGCCCGCCATGCTGCTGTGCCGGTGGATATTGCCTGCATTGCTGCTGGTACTCTTCGCCCTGGGCCCGGCCCGGGCCGAGTTGAGAATCGACATCACCCAGGGCAAGGTTGATCCTCTGCCCGTGGCGATCTCCGAATTCACCGGCAACAACGCCGAGAGTGCCCAGATCGGCAAGGACATCGCGGCCGTGATATCCGCGAACCTTGAACGCTCCGGCCTGTTCGCGCCAATCGACAATGCCGCCTTTATCCAGCGTAACGTGTCCCTGAGTGCCCTGCCGCGTTTCGGTGACTGGCGCCTGATCAATGCGCAGGCATTGGTGCACGGGGCGGTGAGCTTCGAGGCGAGTGGTGCGGTTAAGGTCGAGTTCCGTCTCTGGGACGTCTTCGCCGAACAGCAGATGGTGGCAAACGCCTATACCACGGTCTCGGCGAACTGGCGCCGTGTCGCCCATATCATTTCCGATGCGATCTATCAGCGGATGACCGGGGAATCCGGCTATTTCGATACCCGTATCGTCTATATCGCCGAAAGCGGACCGCCGGACCGGCGGACCAAGCGGCTGGCCATCATGGACCAGGATGGGGCGAATCACCGGTTCCTGACCGATGGCAAGGACCTGGTGCTGACGCCGCGTTTCTCGCCGACGCTGCAGGAAATCACCTACCTCGCTTATTATAACGACAAGCCGAGGGTCTATATCTTCAACATCGAAACCGGCCAGCAGGAAGTGCTCGGCGATTTCCCGGGCATGACCTTTGCTCCACGTTTTTCACCTGATGGAAATAGGGTGATTATGAGCCTGGCCCGCAACGGTATTACCGACATCTACACGATGGATCTCGCGACCCGCCGGGTGCGCCGCCTGACGGACAGCCCGTCGATCGATACATCGCCGACTTTCGCGCCGGACGGTGCCCAGGTCACCTTCAACTCCGATCGCGGCGGCAGCCAGCAAATCTACGTGATGGATGCGAATGGCAGCAACGTGAAGCGCATCAGTTTCGGCAAAGGCCGTTATGCCACACCGGTTTGGTCCCCGCGCGGCGACCTTATCGCCTTCACCAAAATCGTTGGCGGCCAGTTCTATATCGGGGTCATGCGGCCGGACGGAACCGGCGAGCGGCTGCTCTCCCAGGGCTATCTTGTGGAGTCGCCGACTTGGGCTCCGAACGGACGAGTTCTTATTTATTTCAAACAGTTCCCGTCCGACTCTTCGGGCCGTGGGGGCAAAACCAAACTCTACTCCGTTGACCTCACAGGATATAACGAGCGCGAGATCATTACGCCTGTGGATGCTTCCGATCCTGCATGGTCGCCCTTGATTCCTTAGTGACATGTAAATATATTTCGCGCGACAAGCCTTCTCCGGTAATGAGCGGCTATCGCCATCCGTAGAAATCTGTTAGAGAACACAAAGGATTGGCGCGTCCGGTTAGAGTCTAAGGGGCACGACCGAAAACTTGGATCGAAGGCTCACTTCTGTGGGGGTTTAAAGTATGGCAATGAAGTTTCTTTCAATCGTAGCTGCGGGTCTTCTCGTTGCTGCGTGCTCGACCGACCAGGAAACGGCGTCCCAATCGGGTGGCGCGGGATCGACTGTACCGGCTGCGAACCAGCCCTCGACCTCGTCGTCCTCAACGGGTGCTGTAAGCACATCGCCGGCGCCGGGATCTCGTGAAGAGTTCGTCGCTGAAGTTGGCGACCGGGTCTTCTTCGGGTTCGACAAGTACGACCTGTCTCCGGAAGCCCGTACGACGCTTGAGCGTCAGGCTTTCTGGCTGCGCAAATATCCGAGCGCAACCGTGACCATCGAGGGACATTGCGATGAGCGCGGTACGCGGGAATACAACCTGGCCCTTGGCGAACGCCGTGCCAGTGCCGCGAAAGACTATCTGATCGCGCTTGGCGTCGACGCCAGCCGCGTCAGCACCATCAGCTACGGCAAAGAGCGCCCGGTTGCTTTCGGCAGCAATGACGAAGCATGGGCCCAGAACCGTCGCGGTGTGACCACCGTCAACTAAGGCTTCGGCCTGATCGCCTGAGTTAGACCGCGCCGGTCTGGTAATGCCAGACCGGCGCGTTGTCTTTTGTGGAAGGCGGATCGATTATGTTCCGCCTGCGGCTGTGCCTTATTCCTGCTCGATTGGCAGGCCAGTGTAAGTGGTCGCGACGATTGTGAGACTGGGAGTTCGAGAGATGACGAACCGGTTCGTATTTGGTGGCACACGCGCGGTTGCCGGTGCTGTGGCCCTGATGTTTATCTCGGTGACGGCGCTGCCAGCCGCCGCACAGGACGTCCAGAACCTGATGAACCGTCTCAACCGGATGGAGCGCGACATGCAGGACCTGCAGCGCCAGCTCTATCGCGGCAGCGGCACGGGGATCACGGCAACGCCGGTGTCTCCGGCTCCGGTGACCAACGGCAACACATCCTCTTCCGCTGAAGCCGGCAATCAGAGTGCAGGCTTCGATACGAGCTATGCCGCCCGGGTCGAGGTGCGCCTGCAACAGCTCGAAACCCTGATCCGTTCCCTCACCGGCAAGATTGAAGAGGTTGGCTTCAAGGCGGAACAGAATGCCAATCGCATTGACCGGCTTGTGCGCGATGTCGATTTCCGGCTCCAGGCTCTCGAGCGTGGGGGCATCCCTGCGCAAAGCGATGCCGGGCAAAGCAGTACTGGTCAGGGTGCCGATACCAATAATACGACAGCGACAGCGAGCGCCGGTGCCGAGAGCCCGACTGCAGGGCAGGGACAGGGGCAGGGCGTCCTTGGCTATTTGAAGCAGTCCGAGGTCAATGATCTCGAGAAGGAGCCGCGGCCTGCTGCGGAAACCCCGTCCGGTGCGTCCGGGAGCGTTGCCAGCGCGTCTTCGCAGGCCGATCAGCAGATCCTGCCCGATGGGCCCCCCGAAGAGCAGTACAAGCATGCCTTTGCCTATCTCCAGAAGCAGGATTTCGATTCCGCCGAAGAGGCGCTCAGTCTGTTTCTGGAACGCCATCCGAAACACCCGCTGGCCGGCAATGCGGTCTATTGGCTTGGGGAGACCTATTACGTGCGTAAGGACTTCGCCAATGCGGCAAAGACTTTCGCGACCGGCTATACGGAATATCCAGGCAGCTCCAAAACCGCCGATAACCTTTTGAAACTCGGTTTCTCTCTGGCCCGGATGGATCGCAAGGAAGATGCCTGCGTTACTTTCGACCAGTTGAATACCGATTTCCCGAATGCTTCCTCCAACATCAAACGCCGGGCAATGACGGAACGGCAGCGTATCGGCTGCTAGTCCGTCACGGGCTGCGGGAGAAAACGGCTGTCCGGCTTCAACGCGATCTCGACCTGTGAATTCGAGGCGCTGCTCACGGACGCCGATCCGGCGCTCGGCTCGGCCGGGCCCTCGACCTTTATTGCCGGCGTGTCGGGCGGTGCGGACAGCATGGCGCTCTGCCTGCTACTGGCGCGCTGGTGCCGTGCACACGGGCACCGCCTTGTCGCGATGACCGTTGACCATGGCTTGCGGGCGGACTCCGCGGCGGAAGCCGGGCGGGTTTCCGGCTGGCTGGCGGCGCGCGGGATCGAGCACGAAATTCTGACATGGCGAGGGGTGAAGCCGGTTAGCGGTTTACAGGCTGCTGCCCGCTCGGCGCGGTTCGCGCTTTTGACGGACCGGGCGGCGTCTCTGGGCGCCAGGGGGCTGTTCCTGGCGCATCATGTGCAGGACCAGGCGGAGACCATGGTGATGCGTCTCGCCCGCGGCAGCGGTCCGGATGGGCTGGCCGGGATCCGCTCCCGGCAGATGCGCGATGGCATCCCGGTCCTGCGCCCGCTGCTCCCGGTACCGCCGGGCAGCCTGCGCGCCCACTGCCTCGCCGAAGGGCAGGTCTGGGTCGAGGATCCGAGCAACCGGGACCGGCGTTTCGAACGGGTCCGGGTGCGCCAGCAGGGAAAAGGGATGACGGATGCCGGCCTGGATGCGGCCCGTCTCAATCGTCTTGCACAGGCATTCGGACGATTGCGGGACTGGAGCGAGATCCGGCTGGCTGATTTTCTGATCGAGTTCGGTGATCTGGACCCGCGCGGATTCGTTACCCTTAGCCTTTCCGCTGTCTTGAATTTACCGCTGCCTTTGCGCGTGAAGCTCCTTTCCGGATTGCTTCAGTCGATCGGCGGGCTCGATTATCCTCCCCGTGCGGAGAGGATGAGCCGTTTTTTGAGCTGGCTGGATGACGGCCATGGCGCGCGCACCACGCTCGGCGGTTGCCTGGTGTGGCGCGGCCGGGACGACAGGCTTTGGATCGCCAGGGAAACACCACGGGAAACAGGCCCGGAAATGCTGTGCGGCCAGGGTATGAGCCGTTGGGACGGCCGCTTTGACGTCTCCTGGTCCGGTGTGCAGCCGGTCTGGATTCACATGCTGGCCCGGAAAGGGGAACGCCGGTTACGGCTGTCGGGGAGCATGGGAAAGCCCGGCCTGGCGCTTCCCGTCGGTGTGCGTGCGTCGCTTCCTGCTGTAACTGACCTTGACGGGCGTCTCTTTGCCCCCCACCTTTCGGATACATGGACAAGTCTGCGGCCCTTGGAAGCTGGCCTGTTCCACATTGAATTTCGCCCCGCCGTGCCATGGGTAGCTAACGCTTTCCGGGCAAGCAGGGATGACAGGGCCGCGACGAACGACTAAGAATGGGCGTCCGGCTGAACAGGAACCCTACCGAGGCACAATCGGCGTGAACAATTTCGGCAAGAATCTCGCACTCTGGATCATCGTAGGCGTCCTGCTCGTGGCGCTGTTCAATCTGTTCCAGAGCTCGAACAAACCTGGCACCTATCCGAATTTCGCATTTTCGGATTTTCTTGGCGCGGTCGAGGACGGTCGGGTGACCGACGTCGTCATCCAGGGCAACACCATCAAGGGCCACTTCAGCGACGGCCGGACCTTCGGGACCTATGCCCCGAGCGATCCGGGCCTGGTGGACCGGCTCAAGGAAGGTGGCGTGCGGATTTCCGCGGCACCGCCGGAAGAGGGCATGTCCGGGTTGCTCGGCATCCTGATCTCCTGGTTCCCGATGCTGCTGTTCATCGGCGTGTGGATCTTCTTCATGCGCCAGATGCAGGGCGGCGGCGGCAAGGCCATGGGCTTCGGCAAGAGCCGTGCCCGGCTGCTGACCGAGAAGGTCGGACGCGTCACCTTCGACGATGTCGCCGGTATCGACGAAGCCAAGACCGAGCTTGAAGAGATTGTCGAGTTTCTGAAGGATCCGCAGCGCTTCCAGCGTCTCGGCGGCAAGATCCCCAAGGGCTGTCTGCTGGTGGGCCCTCCGGGTACCGGTAAGACGCTGCTTGCCCGCGCGATTGCCGGCGAAGCCAACGTGCCCTTCTTCACCATTTCGGGTTCCGACTTTGTCGAGATGTTCGTCGGCGTCGGCGCCAGCCGTGTCCGCGACATGTTCGAACAGGGCAAGAAGAATGCGCCCTGCATCATCTTCATCGACGAAATTGATGCGGTCGGCCGTCATCGCGGTGCCGGTCTCGGCGGCGGCAATGACGAGCGCGAGCAGACCCTGAACCAGTTGCTGGTCGAGATGGACGGTTTCGAGGCGAATGAGGGCGTGATCCTGATCGCCGCCACCAACCGTCCGGACGTGCTTGACCCGGCGCTGCTGCGTCCCGGCCGTTTCGACCGTCAGGTCGTGGTGCCGAACCCGGATATTTTGGGCCGCGAGCGCATCCTGAAAGTGCATATGCGCAAGGTGCCGCTGGGCCCGGACGTGGATGCCAAGGTTATCGCACGTGGTACGCCGGGCTTCTCCGGCGCCGATCTCGCGAACCTCGTGAACGAAGCCGCCCTGCTCGCCGCCCGCAAGGGCAAGCGCGTGGTTGGCATGGCCGAGTTCGAGGAAGCCAAGGACAAGGTCATGATGGGCGCGGAACGCCGCTCCATGGTCATGACCGACGAGGAAAAGGCGCTGACCGCCTATCATGAAGCCGGCCACGCCGTGGTCGCGCTGCATTGCCCGGACAGCGATCCGATCCACAAGGCGACCATCATCCCGCGCGGCCGTGCCCTCGGCATGGTCATGCGTCTGCCGGAAGGTGACCGGATCTCGCTTTCCCGCGCCAAGCTCTATGCCGATCTGCGGGTTGCCTGCGGCGGCCGTCTTGCCGAAGAACTTGTCTTCGGTGAGGAGCGGGTCACGACCGGTGCCTCTTCCGATATCCGGATGGTCTCCGACATGGCGCGCCGCATGGTCACCGAATGGGGCCTGAGCGACAAGCTGGGCTTCCTGGCCTATTCCCAGGACCAGCAGGAAGTCTTCCTGGGGCACTCCGTGACCCAGCAGAAGAACGTTTCCGACGCGACGGCCAAGGTGATCGACGAGGAAATCCGCCGGATTGTCGACGACGCCTACAAGGATGCCCGCCGGATCCTGGAAGAGAACAACAACGAGCTGGAAACGTTGGCCAAGGGGTTGCTCGAATACGAGACCCTTTCGGGCGACGAGATCAAGGCTCTGCTGGCCGGTGAAGGCCTGGTGAGGGACAACAAGGAAGACGGCCCGAAACCGGGTGCCGGACGCCGTTCATCGGTTCCGACCGGCGGCAAGGAAGGCACCGGCAAGACCGGTGGGGGCCTTGAGCCCGATCCGCAGCCCGGCGAGTAAATTCATGACCGACATTCTGAAAGAGGCCGCGCTTACGCGCGGCCTTTTGCCATCCGGCGCCAGCTTTCGCCTTGTGCCGGCGGGTATTCTCTGGGGTGAGATGGCGGCCCGGCTTCTGAAGGCAGGCCTTGCCCGGCCGCTGGCGGGTGGCCCCGCTGCCTTCTCCGCCGTCGAGATCATTGCCCGGTCCGCCGATGCCATTCACCTGCTGGGACCAGCCCCGCTTGATGCCGCCATTGCCTGGGCGGACGGTGAGGGGATTGGCGCTATCTTCGCTCAACAACTCGACCTCATCAGCGCTTCGCGTCCCGTGCTTGCCGGACTGCCGTCTGACCGGCCTCTGGTCATGGGCATCGTCAATGTGACGCCCGACAGCTTTTCCGACGGCGGCGATTTCGCAGCGACGGCCGATGCCGTGGATCACGCCTTCGCGCTGCTGATGCAGGGCGCGGACATTCTCGATATCGGCGGGGAATCCACCCGGCCGGGCGCCGACCCGGTGCCGGTCGAGGAGGAACTTCGCCGGGTGGTGCCGGTGATCGAGGGCATTCGCCGCAGGGCCGGGGCGAAGCGCCCGGTGATCAGCATCGACACACGGCGCCCGGACGTGATGCGGGCCGCCCTCGACGCCGGGGCGGATATCATCAATGACGTGACCGGGCTTGCCGACCCCGGGAGCCGCTGCATTGTCGCCGAAGCGAAGGTTCCGGCCATGCTGATGCATATGCGCGGCGAGCCGCAAACCATGCTGGGTGAGGCACGATACGACTTCACACCGTTGCAGATGCTGGAAGAGCTGGAGCAGCGGGTTCTCGATGCGGAGCAGGCGGGCATCCCGCGTGACCGGATCATCGTCGATCCCGGTATCGGTTTTGCCAAGAACACGGAGCAGAACCTGGAAGTGCTGGCCCGGCTCGGTTTGCTGCACGGATTCGGGTGTACGGTTCTGCTGGGTGCATCCCGCAAGCGGATGATTGCCAATCTCAGCCGGGACGAGCCGGGCAAGGAACGGGTTCCGGGCTCGCTCGCCATCGCCCTTGCCGGTGTGGAGCAGGGCGTCCAGATCGTCCGGGTACATGATGTCGCCGAGACCGTGCAGGCGCTAAAAGTCTGGGCGGGTATCGCCGGTCGGCGGTAAACTCTCCCCATCGTTCCCGTCATCGCGAAAATGCGTGGAATTTCATGACCAGAAACCTCTTCGGAACCGACGGCATCAGGGGCACCGCCAATGCCGGGCCGATGACAGCCGAAACCGCCCTCCGGGTGGCCATGGCGGCCGGCGGGCACTTTGTGCACAGCAATGGCGGCCCGCAGACCGGACACCGGCCTCTTGCGGTGATCGGCAAGGACACCCGACTCTCCGGCTATATGCTGGAACCGGCGATGGTGGCCGGGTTCACCTCGATCGGGATGGATGTGGTGCTGCTCGGCCCGCTGCCCACCCCGGCCGTGGCGAGCCTGACCCGATCCCTGCGCGCCGATCTCGGCGTCATGCTCTCCGCTTCGCACAATCCCTATCAGGATAACGGCATCAAGCTGTTCGGCCCGGACGGCTTCAAGCTGTCGGATGAGGTCGAGCAGGAGATCGAGAATCGGATCGACACGCTGGGTGCCGGGGACCGGGCTCCGGCCGACCGGCTCGGCAAGGTGCGCCGGCTGGAGGATGCGCAGGGCCGCTATATCGAGATTGCCAAGAACACCTTCCCGAAGGGCATGCGGCTCGAGGGGCTGAAGCTGGTGGTCGATTGCGCGAACGGTGCGGCCTACAAGGTTGCCCCGCGCGTTCTGTTCGAGCTTGGCGCCGAGGTGATCGAGATCGGGGTCTCCCCGAACGGCACGAACATCAATGCCGGCTGCGGCGCCACCGCCCCGGATGCCATGTGCACTGCGGTGACGGAGAGCGGCGCGCATCTGGGAATTGCGCTCGACGGTGATGCGGACCGGTTGATCATGGCTGACGAGCGTGGCCGGATCATTGATGGCGACCAGATCATGGGCCTGATCGCGACCTCCTGGGCGGAAGCGGGCCTGCTGCGGGGCAAGGCGCTGATCACCACCGTGATGAGCAATCTTGGCCTTGAGAAACATCTTGAGAGCATCGGTGTCGCCATGCACCGGACCAAGGTGGGAGACAGGTATGTGCTGGAACATATGCGTTCCGGCGATTTCAATCTCGGCGGGGAACAGTCCGGCCACATGATCATGAGCGATCATGCGACCACCGGAGACGGTCTGATCGCGGCGCTGCAGGTGCTGGCGGTGCTGATCTCTTCCGGCAAACCGATGAGCGAGGTTGCCTCTGTTTTCAAACCACTGCCGCAATTGCTGAAGAATGTGCGGTATTCGGGCAAGCCGCCGCTGGATGCCGCTGCCGTCAAGACGGCGATCCGGGAGGGCGAGGAGCGTCTGGCCGGAACCGGCCGGGTGCTGATCCGGAAATCAGGGACGGAACCACTGATCCGGGTCATGGCCGAAGGCGCGGACGAAAAGCTCGTCGCGGATGTGGTGGAGGATATCGCACGGGAGATCGAACGTGCCGCAGGGTAATGCAACAGGCGCTGGCGAAATGCGTCCGATGAAGGGACGTGTGCTGATTTGTGCCGGCTCCGATTCCGGTGGCGGCGCGGGTATTCAGGCGGATATCAAGGCGGTTACCGCGCTGGGTGGCTTTGCCATGACGGCGATCACCGCCCTGACGGCGCAAAATACCGAGGGCGTGCACGGCGTTTATGACGTGCATGAGGAATTCATCGCCAAGCAGATAGAGCTGGTGCTGAAGGATCTTGGCGCGGACTGCATCAAGACCGGCATGCTGCATTCGATCCCGGTGATCGAGACCGTGCACAAGGCGCTGGCGGAACTGGCCCCGGATACGCCGCTGGTGGTCGACCCGGTGATGGTGGCCAAGGGCGGCCATCCGCTGCTTGAGCCGCAGGCGCTAAACGCGATGAAGAATCGGATGGTGGCGCGGGCGACTCTCCTGACCCCGAATATTCCGGAAGCGGAGTTGCTGACGGGACAGAAAATCACGGGCCGTGACGACATGCTCCGGGTCGGCGAAATCCTGCTCAAGCTTGGCCCGAAGCACGTCCTGATGAAGGGCGGGCATATGGAAGGCGACGAGCTGGTCGATATCCTGGTGTCGGCGGATGCCGAACCCGTCTCCTTCAGCTCGGAGCGGATCGATACGCCGCATACCCACGGCACCGGCTGCACCACGGCATCGGCAATCGCCGCCGGACTGGCCCAGGGTCTCTCGGTGGAAAACGCTGTCAGCCGGGCGCGGGATTATGTGCGCAAGGCGATCCTGAGCGCGCCGGGTTATGGCCACGGGCACGGCCCGCTGAACCACGCCCATACAGTGCGGGCGGATGTCTGAGCCGGGCTTGAGTTTTTCTCCGGCGCTGCCTAATCTCTCCTGACAGGCACGCCCGAGCCTCCCCCCTCCGCTGGGAAAGCATTCGACATGTTGGGCTTTGAATTCTTCGGACCCACTGTTCGGGCATGCGCATAAGGAGGGATTGCGACAGACGCTCGCATCAGGAGGTTCCCGATGAGATTCTCTCATCCCGTTTTCCGTCTCAAACGCCAGGCCCGTCTGCTGTCCCGCGAGGAGAATATCCCGCTGAACAGGGCGCTCGACATGATCGCTGCAGGGGAGGGCTTCAAGAGCTGGAGCCATCTCGCGGCCAATGCATCCGCCGGGAGACCTGCCGGCGCCATGCTGGCGCAACTCTCTCCCGGCGATCTTGTCCTGCTTGGGGCACGGCCGGGTCACGGCAAGACATTGCTTGGCCTTGAATTGCTGGCTGAAGCGGCGAAGGCCGGGCGGCGCGGTTTCTTCTTCACACTGGATTACAGCGACGCGGACGTTATCGAGCGTGTCCGTGCGATCGGTATCGAGCCTGGAGCGATCTCATCCAGCATCATGCTGGATACATCGGACGGAATCTGCGCCGGTCACATCATTGCGGAGATGCAGGCCGCTCCACCGCACAGCATTGCCGTGGTTGATTATCTGCAACTGCTGGATCAAAGACGCCGGAACCCCGAACTTGCCGAACAGGTCGCCGCGTTGAAGGCTTTCGTACAATCGGCGGGTCACATCGTGGTGCTGATTTCGCAGATTGACCGGGCTTACGATCCGGGGGCAAAGCCGTTGCCGGACCTGACGGATGTCCGTCTGCCAAACCCGGTCGATCTCTCCCTGTTCAGCAAGAGCTGTTTCCTGCATGACGGAGAGATCCGGCTGGACGCCGCCTGACGCTAGTCGAGTACGAAATCCCGGTTCACCAGGCTGTAGCTGTGGTGGCCGAAAATGCCGCTCGCCGTCATTCTTTCGATCTCCTGGCGTAATGTCTCGATTCGGGACGCGTAGGTCGTGCTGCCGATGTCGAGCAGGGCGTTCAGAGGATCGGAGGCGGCGAGCGCTTGCTCTATCACGCTGCTTTTTGCCCGGCCCTGATGGCGGATATCGGCGACCACGATGCACACTGTATCTTCCGCTCCGTCCAGATCGTAGCGCTGGGCATAGTGCGCGTATTTCTGCCGTTGCTGTTCGATGGTGAAAGCCACCTGGGTCGCCCGGTTTTCGGGGCTGTTCTCCGCCCAATGCACGAACTTCGCCGCGACGTCCGCTTCCTGGCTGCAAACGGCATCCGGATCCGGGTTGAGATAGTCCATCAGGCCCTGGCTGCTGCTGCTGTCTTCCAGCTGTACTGTGCCGCCCGGTGTCTTCTGGGCGACGTGACCGTTCAGCAGTGTCAGATCTGGGAAATAAAACCGGGCTTCATCAAGCAGCAGGAGGCGGCGCAGCAGCAGGACGAAATTATCGTCCGGTTCGTGTACGGCATCCTGGAAGAAACCGAAGGTGAAGGCCGCGCGGTCATAGGTGTTGAGGCAGTGGAAGCTGCCCTTGCTCTCGCAGATCGCGGTCGGGGTAATGATGTCGGCCCAGAAGCCGAACTGCTCCCGGTAGGCGTCCGGTGTGTAGATGTCCGTGCCGGGAGTGGTGTTCATCAGGCCCCGGCGGCTTTCGTAGCGGACATCGCTGCCGACAAAGAATGCGGGACCGTCATTGACCCTGGCCGAATAGCGTTGCCCGTCGATGCTGACGGATACAGACGCAGGCTCGGTGATATGCTGTTCCTGCCCTGGAATCTCGGTTTTGACGGATACCTGTTCGGTCGGGCTGTTGGCAAAGGGCATGACGAGAAGCGTGCGCCCGGCATAGTCCGGCGTGATCGGAACATCGAGAGAGGGACCCGCTGCCAGCGACCGGCTGACGCGGACGCCGTCGCACCGCACCTCCCAGTTGATCCGGGCAAGGTCCTCCGCACCGGGATTGGACTGGTTGAAGGCTGTTGCCTGATACCGGGCGCTGGTGCCGACTTCCGCGGTTTCGGGTCCGGCGACAGCTGTGACGAGCAGCATGGCGGCCTCCAGATTTTAGGAAAAGGGAGAATATTCTCTAAAAATACAACCTTACGACGATTCAGGCGAGTCCCCGTTTGTCGATTTTACGTCGTGCTGCCGATACTTGATGTCGCCCGGGGCATGGATGTTTGACGTTCTCCGCGTAACTGTGGTGGTAGCAAAAAGAATTCAAGCGCTTTTCTCGTGGAGGCGACATGGCCGAGGAAGACGATATCGTTCTGTCCGAACTGGACGACGAAGAGCTGGTGCAGCAGATGCATGACGATCTCTATGACGGTCTGAAAGACGAAGTCGAAGAGGGCGTCAACATCCTGCTCGGGCGTGGCTGGACACCCTATCGCGTCCTGACAGAGGCTCTGGTCGAGGGCATGCGCATCGTCGGTATCGACTTCCGCGACGGCATCCTGTTCGTGCCGGAAGTGCTGATGGCCGCCAACTCCATGAAAGCCGGGATGACGATCCTGCGCCCGCTTCTGATCGAAACCGGCGCACCGCGCATGGGCAAGATGGTGATCGGCACGGTGAAGGGCGATATCCACGATATCGGCAAGAATCTGGTGTCGATGATGATGGAGGGTGCCGGCTTCGAGGTGATCGATATCGGGATCAATAACCCGGTCGAGAATTACCTGGCCGCGATCGAGGAGCACAAGCCGGACATTCTCGGCATGTCCGCCCTGCTGACCACCACGATGCCCTACATGAAAGTCGTCATCGACACGATGAAGGAAAAGGGCATCCGCGACGATTACATCGTTCTGGTCGGCGGTGCGCCGCTGAACGAAGCATTCGCGGAGAGCGTGGGCGCCGACGCCTATTGCCGCGATGCCGCCGTTGCCGTCGAGACCGCGAAGAAGATGATCGCCGAGCGCGAGCGCTCCAACTCGGCGGCCATGGGCGTCAATTGAGCGGGGCGGCAATGGCCGCCTCGACATACCCTGAGAGACCGCGGGCGCTTGTGGTTGCCTGCGGTGCTCTCGGCCGGGAGCTGGTCGCGTTGAAAGAGAGTACCGGCTGGGATGCGCTGGACATCACCTGCCTGCCTGCCATCTGGCACAATCATCCCGAAAAGATCGCCCCCGGTCTGCGGCGCAAGCTGCAGGCGGCTGGAGGCTATGAGCAGGTGTTTGTTGCTTATGGTGATTGCGGCAGTGGCGGTGAGATCGACAAGGTGATCGAGGAATTCGGCGTCGAGCGCATCGCCGGACCGCATTGCTACCAGTTCTTCATGGGCACGGACGAGTTCACGGCACTGACCGATGACGACCCCGCCTGCTTCTTCCTGACCGATTATCTGGTCCGGCATTTCGACCGGCTGATCGTCAAGGGCCTGGGGCTAGACCGGTTCCCGGAACTGCGCGACATGTATTTCGGCAATTACACGGCGCTGGTTTATATCGCCCAGACCGAGGATCCGCGTCTCAAGGCGAAGGCGGAACAGGCCGCCGAACGGCTTGGCCTCGCTTTCGAGTACCGCTATCGCGGCTATGGCGAGCTGCAGAGCTTCATCGAAACCGCACATCCCGTGCATGCCGGACAGTAACGGCGGGATACATTAACGGAGATCCGGCATGGCCCATCTCATCATCGTCTACTGGCGCGATATCCCGGCCCAGGTCATTGCCGAACGCGGCCGGGGCCGCAAGCGCGAGCAGGCCAAGGTGGAGCTGCCCGTGCGCTTCACCCATGCCATCGACATGGCGGCGATGCGGGACGGCGCGGAGGACGAGGGCGCCTATCTCGAAGGCTGGCGCCGGGCCGACCCGGTGGAGTGCGGCGAGGATCTTGAGGCCGAGGCGCAGGCAACGGCCGACAAGCTCGAAGCCGAATATGACGGCGCCAAACTGAAGGCTCTGATCGCCAATGGCGGCAACGCCTGAGCCTTTATTTTTCGCTCTCGACCAGCCCTTTCACGAACAGACGCTGCAGGAACACCACGACCAGAACCGGCGGTGCCATGGCGATCAATGCGGCGGTCATGGCAAGGTTCCATTCGGGCACGGCTTCCGGCTGCGGCATCAGCTTGGCGATGCCGATGACGACCGTCGAATAGGACGGGTCCGTCGTTACCAGCAGCGGCCAGAGAAACTGGTTCCAGCCATAGATAAACAGGATGACGCAGAGCGCGGCGATGTTGGTGCGTGACAGCGGCAGCAGGATATCCAGCAGGAAGCGCATCGGCCCGGCGCCGTCGATCTTCGCCGCTTCCGTCATCTCGTTCGGGATGGTCATGAAGAACTGCCGAAACAGGAAGGTCGCGGTGGCGGATGCGATCAGCGGGAAGATCAGCCCGGCATAGGAATTCAGCAGACTGACCCTGACATCGAAGCGGACCGGCTCGCCCGCGATCCAGGAGGCGAGATCGTCCAGCCGCAGCAGCTCGCCGAGCCAGAGGAAGGGCATCAATGCGTTCGCCGCCACCTCATAGGTCGGCACGATGCGGACCTCGATCGGCAGCATCAGCGACATGAAGATGATCCAGAAGGCGGTCATCTTGAAACGGAAGTCGAAATAGACGATGGCGAAGGCGGAGAGGATGGAGATCGCCACCTTGCCCACGGTGATGCCAATGGCCTGCACCGCCGAATTGAAGAGCTGCAGGCCGAGATCGGCCTTGCTCCAGACCGTCTGGATATTGATCAGGAACTGGTCGCCGAAAAGCAGCGGCATGGGCAGGCCGTTTACCTGCTCCGGCGTCAGCGTGGCCGCGACCAGGGCGACATAGATCGGAAACCCGGTCACCAGAATGCCGATGATCAGGAACAGATGGGTCAGGATGTCGAGGATCGGCGTGCGTTCGGTCATGGCCTCAATCCGCGTAATGGACGCGCCGCTCAAGGAAGCGGAACTGGAAGATGGTCAGGCTCATGACGACGATCATCAGAATGATCGACTGGGCCGCAGAGGCGCTGAGGTCGAGGCCGATGAAGCCGTCCTGGAAGATCTTGTAGACCAGGATCGTGGTGCCATCGCCCGGCCCGCCGCCGGTGGTCACGTGGATGATTCCGAACGTGTCGAAGAAGGCATAGACGACATTCAGCACGATCAGGAAAAACGTGGTCGGCGAGAGCAGTGGCAGGATGATGTCGCGCACCCGGCGCAGAGGTCCGGCTCCGTCCATGGCGGCGGACTCGATGACCGCGCGGGGGATCGCCTGCAGGCCGGCCAGGAAGAAGATGAAATTGTAGGCGACCTGTTTCCAGGCGGCGGCGAAGACCACCAGCACCATGGCATCGAAGCTGCTGAGTTCCGGGTTCCAGCCCCAGTCGAAAAGCTGCTTCAGGGCGAAGGAGAGGACACCGGAATGCGGGTCCAGCGTGAAGGTCCAGAGCGCACCGGCAATGGCGGGTGCCACGGCATAGGGCCAGATCAGCAGGGTCCGGTAGAAATCGGTCGCCCGTAGCACACGGTCCGCGAAAAGCGCGAAGACAAGGCCGAGGCCGAGCGAGAGAGCGGTTGTCGCCAGACTGAACACCACCGTTACCCGGATGGCTTTGTGATATTCGGGCTGGGTCACCATATCGACGAAATTCTCAAACCCGACCCACTCCGCATATCCGCCGAAGGGGGAGGACAGGGTGAAGGCCTGGTAGAGCGCCTGCCCGGCCGGCCAGAAGAAGAACCAGACCAGAATCAGAAGCTGCGGGAAGAGCAGGATATAAGGCAGCCAGTGGCCGTCGAACGTGACCCGTCGCATGGGGCGTGTACCCGGACTGTTGGAAAAGGGACCGGGGCGGCGGGAAGCCGCCCCGGGACGTGATGGCGGCGGTTATTCCACCAGCATCGGGTAGGTGGCTTCGGCCTGACGCGAGTTCTGCTTCTCGAACCGGCGCAGGATTTCGTCACCCCGGCGCACGGCGTTGGCGAAGGCCTGTTTGACGGTCTGTTCACCCGCCCAGACCTTGCGCAGCTCGCTTTCGATGGCGACGTGGATATTGTCGAAATTGCCGAGGCGCGGGACGCGGGCGGCCGGGTGCGGGTTGTCGCCGCCGCGCAGAAGCTGGATCACGGCCAGTTCCTTGGTCGGGAATTCCTTGTAATACCCGTCGGCCTTCAGTTCCTGATAGGCCTGCTTGGTGATCGGCACGTAACCGGTCTTCTTGTGCCAGTATTTCTGGATCTCGACCGAGGTCAGGGAATTGAAGAACGCGACCACGCCTTCATATTCCTCATCGGAGAAGCCTTTGAGCACATAAAGCGCGGCGCCGCCGATGGTGGTGTTTACCGGAGTCGTGCCGGCCTCGTAGGGCAGGTGCGTGGCGGTCCAGTTGAACTCGTTGCTTTCCATCGCGGCGTGGCTGGCGGTGGAGCGGATGTGGAACAGGCAGTTACCGGCCTGGAAGTTCTTCAGCGCCCCGCTACCCCAGTCGGTCTGGGATTCTGCGCCGAATTCGGCGAGCCCTTCATCGAGCCAGCGTTTCAGGCGGGTCATGTGCTTGAAGGCCCAGCCGTTCTCATCGTCGAACACCAGCCGCGCACCAAGCCCGTCCACGCCGTTATTCTTGCTGGCATAGAACTGCTTCTGCTGGGCCATCGGGTTTTCCATATCGGCCCACATGCCGGCATAGAAAGCATAGCCGCAGGGCTTGCCGCCGCGCGGAACCTCGACACCGGAGGACTGCAGCGTGCGGATCTGCGCTTCCATGTCGTCATAGGTCTTCGGCAGGTCGGTCAGCCCGGCCGCGTCGAACAGATCCTTGTTCACATAAAGGATCGGCGTCGAGCTGTTGAAGGGCATGCCGAGCAGCTTGTTGTTCGGATCGGTATAGGTGTTCACCACCGGCGCCAGATAGTCGTTCTTGTCGAGCGCGACACCATGTTTGGCCATCATTTCTTCCGCCGGGACGATCGCGCCCGAGAGCATCAGGGTGATCACCCCGGTCTCGTTGTTCTGGAAGAAGTGCGGCTGCTCGTTCGCCCGGATGGCGGCGATGGTCTGAGTCAGCAGATGGCGGTAGCGGCCTTTCCAGGTGGCGACCACTTCATACTTGTCCTGGCTTTCGTTGAAGCGCTTGACGATCTCGTCCACGCCCTCGCCGAGGCCGCCGCTCATGGCGTGCCACCAGTTGATCTTGATCGGCTCGGCGGACGCATCCGCGGCGCCGAAGGTAACGGCCGCGGCCAGCAGGCCGGCGAACCAGAATTTATTCCGCTTCATGACTCAATCTCCCTGAAGTCCTGCGGGCATGAAAATGCCCCGAAATGAGGGTCGCAGAGCGCCGCGTCTCTACGTTTGAGGGAATTTGAAGAGCTGGAGTCCTTATCGTGTCAGTTCGGGGACTCTATGCGGCCGCGACGCTCTCTTCTGTTGCAGTTTCCTGAACGTCCACATGATCAAGGCGGAACCCGCTGGCCCGATCGAACAGATGCGTGTGTTTCGGCGCGACGGAGAGGCCGATATCGTCGCCAAGTTGCCAGTCACCCGCGTCTTCCACGGGCACGTTACTGACCAGGCGGCCATTGGCCGTGTCGAGATGGACCAGACGGCTGGCGCCCAGCTCCTCGATCAGAACAATGCGTCCGGCGATATGGGCGCCCGTTAGCGGAACCGGGCGCAGATGTTCGGGACGCAGGCCGAGGGTTACCTTCTCCGCGTCGCGCGCGCCCTCGATCGGCCCGGCATTGATGACGGTCCCGTCTTTCAGGATCACCGCATGACCGGCACCATGTGTGCTCAGCGTGCCGTGCAGGAAGTTCATCGCGGGCGAGCCGATGAAGCTGGCGACGAACCGGGTCGCGGGGCGGTTATAGACATCGACCGGGCGGCCGACCTGCTCGACCAGCCCGCCATTCATCACCACCAGCCGGTCCGCCATGGTCATGGCCTCGACCTGGTCATGGGTGACGAAGACGCTGGTGGCGCCGATTTCGCGATGCAGCTGCTTGATTTCGACCCGCATCTGTACCCGGAGCGTGGCATCGAGATTGGAGAGCGGCTCGTCGAACAGGAAAACCTTCGGCTCGCGGACGATGGCGCGGCCCATGGCGACGCGCTGGCGCTGTCCGCCGGACAGCTGGCTCGGCCGCCGTGCCAGCATGTCCGTCAGCCCGAGAATTTCGGCGGTATTGCCGACCCGCTCCCTGATTTCCGGCTTCGGCAGCTTCGCCAGCTTGAGGGAATAGGCCATGTTGTCGAACACGGTCATGTGCGGGTAGAGCGCGTAATTCTGGAACACCATGGCGACGTTGCGCTGGCGCGGTGCCAGCTCATTGACCACGGTCCCGGCGATCTCGATCTCGCCGTCGGTGATGGTCTCCAGCCCGGCGATCATCCTGAGCAGGGTTGATTTGCCGCACCCGGACGGCCCGACGATGACGACGAACTCTCCCGGCTCGAACCGGGCGTCAAGCCCGTGCACCACCTGTGTCTCGCCGTATGACTTGCGGACCTGCCTCAGTTCGATCGTCGCCATGCTCTGACCCTCATCCCGGTTGCGTAGCGGGAGGAGGGTAGGCATGTCGGTGGATCAGAACCGCGACTCCCTCATATCAGTTCGATGAACATACGATTGCAGTTCTGATTTACCCTTATGTTCAATAGGGTAATGGGGCTGAGTATTTGTTCAGCCCATCCGTTCACCCGCTCGGACGGCTTCCGGCAGACGGTTTTCCGGTGGGGCCAGCGGGCAGACCCAGTCCGGCGAGTGATAGCAAGACGGGTGATAGGCGAAGTTGAAATCGAGGATCAGCCTGCCGTCCGGCGTCTGGCCCAGATCGGCGCTCTTGATGCTGTCCAGCAGATAGCGGCCGCCGCCATAGGTCTCGCTGCCGCTGGTGGCGTCGGTGAAGGGCAGGAAGGTGCCGCCGCCATAGCCCTCGATCCAGTAGACGGTCAGCTCGGCGCCGAGCTTCGAGGCAAGGCCTCGGGTGCGGGCGGCGGGGCGTAGGGATATGTGTCCGTCATTGCCGATCTCACCTGCCAGCACCGCGTCGCTCTCCGGCACTTCCAGATCGACCTCGAAGCGCATTTCGGGATCGTAATCAAACAGCGGAATGGCGCCGTATTCCGCCCGGCGGTCCTTGCTTATGGGGGATTGTTCATGCTCGCAGAACAAGGCGTTCCGTGTGTCGCGCCAGAGTGTCCAGGCGGTCTCCGGATCCTCTGCCCGGCGGATATCGGTATAAAGCTCGGCAACCCGGCGGCGCCAGTCGGCAAGTGAAATGGTCTTCATCACGGTCCCCCAACGAATTTTCGAAAACATGGGGGCTGTTGCCGGAAATGCCACCTCAAAGACGTCTGAGCAGTAGCCTGTTTGCTCTCCGGCGCGGCTTGACCGGCCCGATCCGGGCGCCGAAGCTGCGTGCCGGAAAAGTATTCAAACCGGAGGAACCCACATGACCTGGATCGCGACCGTGCCCTATGCCGAGGCAACCGGCCGGCTGAAGACGCTGTATGACCGGGTCAAGGGGCCGGACGATAATGTCGACAACATCATGATGGCCCACAGCCTGCGCCCGCATTCCATGGAAGGGCACATGCATCTCTACAAGTACGTGCTGCACCATACCGGCAACAAGGTGCCGAAATGGATGCTGGAAGCGCTCGGCGTCTATGTCAGCCAGATCAACCAGTGCGGCTACTGCGTCGAGCATCATTTTCAGGGCATGAAGCGCCTCCTGGCCGACGATGCCCGCGCCGCCGCCATCCGGGCGGCCTTCGAGGCCGACGCGCCGGAGCAGGCCTTTGATGGAGCGGAGCTGGAAATGTGCCGCTATGCCGAGAAACTGACCCGCGACCCGGCCATGATCAACGAGGCCGAAATCGAGGCCCTGCGCGTCGCCGGACTTGATGACGGGCGCATTCTGGAGGTGAACCAGGTTGTCAGTTACTTCTGTTACGCGAACAGAACGGTTCTGGGGTTGGGGGTCAGCACTGCCGGAGACATCATCGGCCTGTCGCCGAACCAGTCGGACGACCCGGATAACTGGTCGCATACGTGAGGTGAGCCGGTCTCGGGGCTAGATTTTGCTCTGCTGAGAGAATTCGATGACAGACATCAGGCAATCGATGGATGCGTGATCTTCGGCCAGTGGAAGCAGGATCTGCTCGAAGGATACATATTCGCGGTCCTGCCACCAGATAGAACCGTTGAACAATACTGGCGCACGCGTTTTGAGAGGCTTCTTGTAATAATGGATCAGATGCCTCCATCCCTTGCCAACACTGTCCGATCCGACCTTCTTCCCGGTGACGTCGGCGCCGTTGAACCGCGCTATTTCTGTTCCGCAAAGCCGGTAGTAGAAATCGCCGTCATCGTTGATGCAGATCAGAAGGATTTTTGGCAGATAGGACCGCATTTCCATGGGGTCGAGTTGCTTGCGCCCGGGGAACCCTGGGCCGTCGCACAGGGATCGCCAATATTCCAGAGCCTGCGCAAGAGCGGGGGATTCTATGGAAGACAAAGCCTTGGTCTCCCATTTCTGTTCGCTCCGCTTCACCACTTTTCGTCTTCCGGCTTTGTGCTTGGCTTGGAGCCATACTGACGCCGGTAACCCTGAGGTACAACCAAAGCCGGAGATTAGAGTGCGCTATCCGCGCTGCGAGGCAGTAACCCAGCCAGCGCCGGTCCCATCTCCGCCGCCGAGCGGCAGAGCAGGGCGCCGGCTTCCTCAAGCTCCGCGCCGACATCGACGGGCAAACTTGAGTTCGACGCTTCCGGGATCTGGTTCAGCCGCCCGCCCATCAGCACCGGGATATCGAGCCCCTGTTCCGCGAGCGCGGCTTTCAGCGTCCGGTAATAGCCCAGCGCGACGCCGTTATAGGTGCTGATGGCGATGGCGTCGGGCTTTGTCTCCGAGGCCCGGGCGGCGAGGATTTCCGGGTCGGTGGAGACGCCGCCGTCGAGTGCGGTGAGGCCGAGTTGGCGGACCAGTTCCTCGACCACCATCTTGCCGTGCTCATGCACGTCCCCTGCCGCGACCAGCACTTTAAGGCCGCTGCCGGTCAATGATGTGCGCACGTCTGCGGACATTTCCGTCAGCGCCGCCCCGGCCATCTCCGCGATTTCGGAGACGATGGTCGCGGGCACCAGCGGCGCGCGGCCACCGATCATGCCGGGGTCGGGCGTGCCGGGGCCGAAAGCGGCTTCCAGTGGACGGGCGCCGATGCGGCGGAGGGCGAGCAGCAGCTCGAACACATCGCCGGTATCGATGCCCGCTTCGGCGAGGCCTTTCAGCACAGCCTTCTCGAACGCCCTTCCGCCGTCCAGTATTCTGACGGCAATGGCGTCGGCTTCCTCCTCCGCCACCAGCGGAACCCAGTCCAGTGCATGTTCCTTCAGGCGTCCGGCATGGAGTTGGGCCTCGATCACCTCGTCGATTTCCGGGATGCGCTCGTTCTCGGTCACCGGAACCGGGTTGATGGCGTGGCCCGTCGGCCGGGTTGCCTGGCCGAGCGCGTCGACCAGCAGATAGCTGGAGAGGCTGGCGGCATTCTCCGCCGGTGTGCCCCGGTAGCTTGTCGTGTTGCCGTAGATCATCGAGCCCGGTGCGGCGGGTCCGGAGAGGGCGAGGGCGCGCTGGAAGGCGAGCCGGGCCAGCGGGTCGGAGAAATGATGGCCATAGCAATGCACCACCGGCACCCCGGCCAGCCGTCCGATCTCCCGCTCGATCAGGATCAGGCCGAGGCAGGAGGCAAGGTCCGTCAGATGGGCGCCGAACCCGTCATCGATGTTGGAATGCACCAGCACAGGCACCGGCTGGGCGGCGATCAGGCCGAGGGCGCGCACGGTCTCCCGCGTGGCGGCGATATCGTCGTCATGGCCGGGAATGCGGAAGGTGAAATACTGCCCGAGATTGCCGATCGCGGTGCTGCCCGCCGCCAATGCTGCCTGCGTGTTCTCCAGCGCCGCCGGGAAGCCGAGCACGAAATCGCCGAAATGGGGCGCTACCGGTGCCGCGTTGGCCAGTTCCACGAAATCCTCGACACCGCGCAGGATCATGCCGGTGCCGCGTGTCGCTTTCTCGCGGACGGCTTTCGGCAGGGCCATGGACCAGTCGAGGCACAGCCCGTAGCGGTCGACCCTGATCCCGCGCAGACGGCAGGCCTCCCAGATCTCGCGATAGGCCCGGATGCTTTTGCCCGGATCGCGATAGCCGAGCTGGGCATGCTGCATGATGCCGCCCTCGGCCATCCGGCGCAGTTTGTAGTCATGCTCCGATGTCTCGCCTGCCTCCTTCAGGAAGGCGGAGGGACCGACGGTCCAGCGCGCAGCATGTCTGGCGCCCTCTGCAAGCAGGTCGGCGCCGTTCGGCAGATCTGGCTCGGGCAGGATGGTGGAGCGGTCTGGCAGCATCGGACAGGTACTCAACGGAGCGGTAAGGCGGGAGAGGCCATTATGCATGGGGCGGCAGCGGCACCCAAATTTTCCTGCCGGCGCTTCTCCTGTCCGCTGTTATCGGTGCAGGTTCTCGCAGAACCGTCTCTGGACCTCTTTACGAGAACCCGCTTAGAGTCATCATTGAAACGATATAGCGCGTTGCGTGGCTCTTGCGATCCGCGCCAGATCTGGAGTGAGACGATGAAGCGTTTGGGGATCATTGTGGGGGCCGGTGTCGCGCTCCTGTTGGTGGCGGTGGTTGGCGTCGTCGTCTTCGTGTTCGGCAATCTCGACTCCCTGGTCAAGGACGTGATCGAGGAACAGGGCACGCGCGTTGCCGGTGTGCCGGTCAGTGTCTCCGGGGTGAAGATCGAGGTGCTGGATGGCCGGGCCGGGATCAACGGGCTGGCGGTGGGCAATCCGTCCGGCTTCAAGAGCGACAGCGCGATCTCGCTTGGCGGGATCAGTATGGCTCTGGATACCGCGAGCGTCAGCCAGCCGGTAATCGTGATCAAGGAGATCACCGTCGACGAGCCGGCGGTGACCTACGAGCTGATGCCGGGTGGCAACAATATCGGCATCATCGCCGGCAACGTGAAAAAGAACAGCGGCGGCGGGAGCAGTTCATCCGGTGCGACGTCCTCCGGAGAGAGCGGCGGGACGGACAAGAAACTGATCATCGAAACGCTGAAGATTCGCGGCGGCAAGGTGATGGTTGCAGCCTCCCTGCTTGATCAGGGCAAAGCACTGGAAGCCCGGCTGCCGGACATCACCCTCAGGAACATCGGCAAGGATTCCGGTGGCGCGACCCCCGGAGAGGTGGCCGCCGAAGTGATGGCCGCCCTGACCGACGCCGCCAGCCGGGCCGCCGCGAGCATCGGCGTCGGCAAGACCCTGGAGGCGCTGAAGCAAAATATCGGCAACATCAATGGCGGCAAGCTGCCGACGGACGCAGAGGGCGCGAAGCAGGCCGTCGATGATGCGAAAAAGGAGCTGGAGAAGGCTGGCGAGGGGCTGAAAAAGCTGTTCGGGAACTGAGCGGGGCGGATAGTTTTTCAGCTTCCTCCCAACCCTTATCCCGCCGGAAACACTCTTTTCGCCGCCTTGGTCAGGCCTTTCGCCACCGCCGTGAAAGGATCTGACGGGACGATTTGGGCGGCGGGGACGCAGGCGGTGATGACCCGGCGCATGTCGGGCAGGAGGGTTGAGCCGCCGGTCAGGACGATGTGCCCGACCTGCTCCGGCCGCACTCCGGCCAGGGCGAGCGTTTCCCCGGCGGCTCTGGCGACCTGTTGTTCCAGTGGCGCGAAATGTTGTGCCAGGGCAGCCTGATTCACCGTGATGTCGGGCAGATCCTCGATATCCGGGAAAGCCAGTCTTGCGTTGTCACTGTCACTGAGGGCGATCTTCACCCCTTCCACGGCATTTGCCAGCCGGTGGCCGAGCTGGCGTTCCAGCAATTCCAGCAGCAGCTCGATCTTCTCCGGCTCGACCGCCTGGCGCATGACGTCGCGGACATCCCGTTTCATCGCGTGGGTGTAGCAGAAATGGATTTTTTGCCAGGTGGCGAGGTCGCTGTAATAGCTGGGCGGGACCGGCAGCAGAACGTCGGAGGTCAGTGCCTTCATCTCCGTGCCGTAACCGAAGGCGGGCATGACGGCCTTCAGGGACAGCCGCTTGTCGAGATCCGTGCCGCCGATATGCACCCCGTGATTTGCCAGGATGTCGAACCCGGCAACCTCTTTGGAGGCGGCGTCGATGGATCGGCGGGCCAGCGTGAAGTCCGATGTGCCGCCGCCGATATCGGCGACCAGCACATACTCCGCACCCGGCATGTTCTCTTCCGCGTCGATCAGGGCGGCGACCGGCTCATAGACGAACTGTACGGGTCCGAAGCCGGTCTCTTCCAGAACCTCGCGCAGCAGGGTCTCCGCCCGTTTGTCGCGCGTCTCGTCCTCGTCGACGAAGCGTACCGGGCGGCCCGCGACCAGCCCTGAAATCTCCCCGCAGGCGGCCTGCTCGACGCTCTTCTTCATCGAGGTCAGGAAGCTGGTAAGCAGGGAGCGGAATGGCCAGGAGCGGGCGCCCATCCGGGTCGCGTCATCGGCGAGGCTGGTGCCGAGGATGCTTTTCAGCGCCCGCAGATAACGTCCTTCATGGCCCTGCAGGAAGCGCGCTTCGGCATCGTGCCCGCTGACCAGAACGCCTTCTTCCTCGTCATAGAACAGGGCGGTCGGGACGGACTGGCCGCCATGCTCGAACATATGGAGATCAAGGGCGGTGCCGGACGCGTATCCGATGGCGGAATTCGACGTGCCGAAATCCAGCCCGGCGACAATCTGTTTCATGGGATGCGGGCTCTCTTGGATTGGAAATACAATTTCCCGTCTCAGCGGAGCCGACCTGTTTACAGGGACTCACCCGTATCGGGTCAAGGCGAAAGTGCCCAGGCAATGAAAGCGTCACATGAGTCTGATGACGAAGATGTGGCGGGCCGGAGAGCAGCTCAATTCCGGAGACGCTCCATGTCTACCCAGCCGCCCTTGCGGTTCTGGACCTTGAGGCCGGTGATCTTGCCTGCGTCGTCCGCCGTGAACACCACCTCGCGTTCGAGATCCTCGATCAGAAACCGGGCCTCCGATTGTGCCAGCAGGTGGAACCGGCCAAGCCTTGGGTCGGCGATCTCGAGGCCGTCTTCGACCTCCGTCACATGGATCTTCGCCCTGCGCGCCTTATAGGTACCGGCAAGCAGGGATTGCTGTTCCGATGTCAGTGCGACGGCCGCAGCGGGGGGGGGCCGGTTGTACCGCCGGGACCAGTTCCGGCGTTGCGGCAGGCGGGCCGGTGCGGGCTTTCAGGATGGCGATTAGCACGTCGAGGATCTCCCGTGTCTCGACCCGGTGGCCGGCTTCGGTATGCGCCTTGTGCACCAGAACCAGCCGGGCGCCGGGCACCACGATGATGGTCTGCCCGCCATTGCCGAGCGCCGCATAGGTGCCGAGTTTCTTCAGCCCCCGGGCGAAGGTCCACCACATATAGCCGTAGCCGCCGCCGCGCTCCCGCTCGAGATGCGGGCGTGTGCTCTCCGCCACCCAGTCCGCCGGGACGAGTTGATTGTCCTGCCAGCGTCCCTCGTTCAGGAACAGCAGTCCGAACCGGGCCATGTCCCGTGCGGTCAGGCGGTAGAGATAGGCGGGGTGACGGGAGACCTCCGGGTTCGCCCGGTAGAATGTGTGCTGGAGGGAGAAGTCCTGCATGCCGATGGGGCGGGCCAGCCGGGCTTCGAAATCTTGGAACAAATCGCTGCTGGTCTGCCGGTTGTAGATCGTGCCCAGCGCGTTGAAATCCCAGTTGTTATAGTACCAGAAGCTGCCCGGTGCGTGGCTGCCGCGCTCGGGCCGGCCACGCTTCATGCTTCTTGTCTCATAGGCGGCGGGCAGATAGACGCCGGAGCGGGTTTCCAGCAGGTTGGCGACGGTCGCGCTTTTCTCGGCTTCTGTGAGTGGAGTGATCTCGTCGATGCCGAGGGCGCCGAGGCTGGCGGAAAGATCGATCTTCCCTTCTGCCTTGGCGATGCCGTAGAGCGCGCTCATCAGAGATTTCCGGACGGAATGCACATTCATCCGCCGGGCGGTCTGCCCCCATTCGGCCAGAACAGCGCCGTTATAAACAACGAAGAGCGCATCGCCGCCGAGTTGCGCGCCACGCTCCATCGCCTCATCGAGTTTTTCGGAAGACCAGCCGGCTTCTTCGGGGGAGACATAGCGTTGCCAGGTTTCGCCCGGGAAGACCGGCGGAGAGGCTGCGTTCCAGGCTGGCCAGTTTGCCGTCATGTCTGCAGCCAGGGCGGTTGAGACGGTCATGAAGGATGCGAGGAGGCTGAGTGTGAAGGCCGCCTTTCGCACGATAGAAGTTAAAGCGGTCATCCTGTCCTCCACCCCGATATGCGCCGAACCCGTGTTACGGGCCCAGATTAACAGTACCCGGATTGGAGGTGGGGAGTTCCGCCGGAGCTTCAATCAGTCCGGATGATTAATCTTCATGCATCCTCCAAAAAGCGTCATGCCGCGCGGCAGATAAATCCGGGAATGACGGCGTCAGAGCCTGGTCAGGCGGCGAGAGCAAGGGCGCAATCATATGTCATCTGGGATTCGAACTGGGTATGGGGCCAGTCACTGCCCCAGATGAGGCGCGCCGGGCCGAAATGCTCGAGATAACGGCTGCGAAGCGCCTTCATGGCGGTGGCGTCTCCGCTGCGGTCGAAACCTCCGAGGATACGGTAGGCGCCGGAGACCTTGACCCACAGCCTGTCCTCCGGCTGCTCGAGGATGGCGCGCAGGCCGGCACAATCGCCTTCCGGGGCGACGAGGCCGAAATGGTCCAGAACGACCTTGCCATGGCGGGCTGTCAATGAAGGCAGGATGGCGGGCAGATAGTCGCCTTTCGCATGCAGCTCCACATGCCAGCCGAGTTTTTCCGTCTCGGCAAGCACCGGTGCCCAGTCCGCATAGCGGAAACTCTTCTCCCGGCGCACCAGATTGAGGCGGATCCCGAGAATGCCGCGCGCGTTCATCTCCCGGAGCAGGCCCCGGTCCACAGGCGCCGACGGATCGAGCACCACAACACCGCGAAAGGTCAGATCTGCACGCCCGGCATGATCTTCCAGCACTTTCAGCAGATAGCTGTTGTCGGCACCGAGAAAACTTGGCTGTACAAGCAGCGCCCCGTCGAGACCGTGTTGCTTCAGCAGACGGCAATAATCCTCAGGCAGGGCATCGTAATCCGGCGTGTAGCGCCGTCCCTTCACCATCGGCAGATCGGCGCGGAAGACATGTGCATGGCCATCGAAACGGCCCGCTGGCAGGTCCATCAAACTGTTCGCACCGGTCAGGTTCATAATGCTCTCCCTTGACATCTATAGTTCTATATAGAAGCATAGAAATCAAGGAGAGGAAAAATGACGGCATCCGCACTTACAGGCGATGACCGGATTCCGATTTATCAGAGGCTGGCAGACACCCTGCGCAGATCCGTCATCGATGGCGGATTGAAGCCGGGGGACCGGGCTCCATCGGAAAACGTGCTCGCCGAGGAATTCGGCCTGGCGCCCGGAACCGTGCGCAAGGCACTGGACGTTCTGGTCACGGAAGGCGTCTTCGAACGCTTCCAGGGCAAGGGCACCTTCGTGCGCCAGCCCAGCTTCGACACCTCCCTGATGCGTTTCTTTCGATTCCGAGGACCGGACGGAAAATTCACGGTCCCCGAAAGCCGGATTCTCCGGCGCGAGATCGAGCCGATGCCAAGTCATGTGGCGCTTGCCCTCGAGTTGCCTCCGGCGACGCCGGGTATCTCCATGTCCCGCCTTCGCCTGCATGAGGGCGTGCCCGTCGTGGCGGAGGAGATCTGGCTCGAACATGAACCCTTCAAGGCTTTTGCCGACCTCCCTGCGGAGGATATCGGAGCCCTGATCTATCCGGTCTATGACACGCTTTGCCAGAAGCGGGTCGCACGGGCCGAGGAGGCGCTGACGGTCGAGGTCGCAGCACCTGAAATTGCCCGCCTGCTCCGGGTCTCGCCCGGAGAGCCTATCGTCGTTATCGACCGCCTCGCCAAGGGTTACGACAACAAGCCCATCGAATGGCGCCGTTCCCGAGGCCGGGCCGACCAGTTCCATTACCACACTGAAATCCGCTGAAATCTTCATCCAGGAGGAAACCATGAAGCTGTTCACGCGTACCGCCCTTGCGGTGCTTGTCGCCGCTGCAACCGCCAGCGCTGCCTGGGCCGATGCCCGGGAAGTCCGGATCGCCAGCCACGTCTCCGAATTCTCGCCCCTGCATGCACAATCCAAGTTGTTTGCCGAGGAAATCGAGAACCGCCTGCCGGGTCAGTTCGTCTTCAAGCTCTATCCGAGCGGCCAGCTCGGCAAGGAGAAGGACCTGATGGCCAATGTCCAGGCCGGCGCCATCGAAATGATCAATGTGGCTTCTGGCGTGATGAAGCTGGACAAGAAGCTCGGGGTCTTCGACCTGCCGTGGCTGTTCTACAACCGGGAGCATATCCGCCGCGCCATGGCTGCTGGCCTCGAGGACGCGGTGCGTTCGCGGATCGAGGAAGTCGGCAATGTGAAGGTTATCGGTGTTTACGAGAACGGCTTCCGTCATGTTCTCAACACCCAGCGCCCGATTGTCGAGCCGTTCGATCTCGAAGGCCTGAAGATCCGGATCTCGGGCGGCAAGTTCCGCCAGGGCGTGTTCCAGCAGATGGGCGCGCAGCCGCAGAGCGTTTCCTGGGGTGAAACCTTTACCGCCCTGCAGTCCGGCGTCGTCGATGGGGCCGAAGCCGCGATCTACGGTTTCTACGAGCAGAAGCAGTACGAGGTCGCCAAGTATCTTTCCCTGACCAGCCACGTCTATACGCCGTCCTTCCTGCTCGCCTCCACGCGGTTCATGGACAGCCTGACGGATGAACAGCGTGCGGTTTTCATTGAGGTCGGGCGCGCGATCACGGATCACGCCTACAAGATCTCCGAGGAACTCGAGCAGAAATATATCGGCGAGATGAACGTGCAGACGGAAGTCAACGCGGTGGATCTCGAGAAATTCCAGGCAGCGACGGCCAAGAGCTATGACGCCTATATCGAGAGCCAAGGAGACGATTATCTGAAGTTCGTCCGCGAAACGGCGAAAAAATAATGCTCCGGATGATCGACAGGGCAGCCGAGGCGCTGGCGATCATCGCCTTCTCCGTCTCCTCGGCATTCGTGTGCCTGAACGTTCTGAACCGTTATCTGGTTCTGGGCCTCTTCAGGGACCTGGTGAAGGACTTCGAGAGCCTTCGCCCCGTCTACTTCGCTGTCCGGGACCTTCTTTCCAGCGTCGTCGTCACCGCTGACGAGGTCCCGGGCCTGCTCCTGGTCTGGGTTGCCTTTCTCGGCGCCTATCTCGCCATGCGGCGCGAGGGCCATATCGCCTTCGACATGGTGCTGGAAAGCCTGCCGAAGTCAGGCCGCAGGATCGTCGAGGGAATCAACACCCTGCTGATATCCGGTTTCCTCGTCATGCTCGGATGGCAATCCGTCCGGATGATCCGGATTTCCGGCGCGACCGAGATCGAAACCGCCGAAATCGGCCAGGGCTGGTTCATGCTGATCCTGCCGGTTGCGGCCGTGCTGATGCTGATCGCGGTGATCCACCGCTTCGTCGGCCAAAAGGGACAAAGCTGATGGCCTGGATCGTCGTACTTCTGCTTTTGACCCTGATCTTCTTCGGGATGCCGATCGGCTTTTCGCTGATGATCGCCGCGGTCATTGCCATGGCCGTCTCGGATATCGATCTGATCATGGCGCCGATCCAGCTCTTTTCCGGCGTCAACAAGGTCGTTCTGCTGGCCATACCGCTCTTCATCTTCATGGGCGAGCTGATGGGGGCGACGTCGATCTCCGACAGGATCATCGCGCTGGCCCGCGCTCTCGTAGGATGGATGCGGGGCGGCCTCGCCCATGTAAACGTGGTGACCTCCATGTTCATGGCCGAGATGTCCGGCTCCGCCGTTGCCGACGCAGCGGTGATGTCGAAGATCTTCGTGCCGTCGATGGAAAAACAGGGTTACCCGAAAAGCTTCGCCGCATCGGTGACGGCGACCAGCGCCACCCTCGGCATCATCATCCCGCCCTCGATCCCGATGGTGCTGTACGGCGTCACCACGAACACCTCGATCAAGGATCTGTTCATCGCCGGCATCATTCCGGGCCTGTTGCTCGGCGGCGCTTTCATGATCACCAGCTATATCTTCGCCCGCCGGGAGAACCATCCGGTTGACGAGCGCTTCGAGCTGCGCCGTCTCGGCCTCGCCTTCGCCGGCGCCGCCGTTCCGCTGCTGATCCCCCTCCTGGTGGTGGGCGGGCTGATCGGCGGTTTCGTCACGCCAACGGAAGCCTCCGCCCTTGGGGCCGCGGCGGCGCTCTTCTATGGCTGGGTACTGCGCCGTGATCTGACGGCGAAGAAGGTCTACGCGCTGACCGCCGTCACCGTCCGGCAGACCTCGGTGGTGATGATGATCATCGCCGGCTCCGCCGTGCTCGGCCAGTATCTCGCGAACGAGCAGATCCCGCAGGCCATTGCCTCCGGCCTCGGCGGGCTGACCGAGAGCTTCATCTTGCGGATGCTGCTGATCAACGGCTTCCTGCTGCTGCTCGGCATGTTCCTGCATGCATCGGCCGCGATCATCGTCGTCGTCCCGATGCTGCTGCCGCTGAGCCAGCAGATGGGCATCGACCCTGTGCATTTCGGGGTCATCGTCTGCCTCAATCTCGGTATCGGCCAGCAGACCCCGCCGGTCGCCTCGGTGCTGCTCACGGTCTGCTCGACCACCGGGCTCCGGATCGAGCAGGTCATGGGCTATTGCAAATGGTTCATTCTGGCGATGTTTGTGACCCTGATACTGGTCAGCTTCCTGCCGGTCACGGCCCTGGCGCTGCTCTAACGCGGCCAGCGAAACAGAAAAAGCCGGAGGCATGTGCGCGCAGCGCGGCCTCCGGCTTTTCTTGTTTTAAAGCTGTCTGCTTTCCCGTCCCCCCATCTCCACCTTCTCGCTTCTGCGGGAACGACGGTTAAGGAAAAAGGGAGGTGGGTTTTAAAGCCCCGTGTCCCTCACCCGTTCCGGTAGGTGTAGCTGTAACCGTTCAGCGCGGGGGCACCGCCGAGATGGGCATAGAGCACCTTGGAGCCTTCCGGGAAATAGCCCTTCTTCACCAGATCCATCATGCCCTGCATGGATTTGCCTTCATAAACAGGGTCCGTGATCATCGCCTCGGTCTGGGCGGAGAAGCGGATGGCCTCGTTGGTCTCCTTGCTGGGCACGCCATAGGCCGGGTAGGCGTAATCTTCGAGAATAACGATCTCGTCGTCGCGCACCTTGCGGCCCAGCTCGACCAGCTCAGCCGTGTTGTCGACGATCTCGCGGACCTGCTCGCGGGTCTGCACCGGCGTCGCGGAGGCGTCGATACCGATCACCCGGTCGGCGCGGTCATCCGCCGCGAAGCCGACGATCATGCCGGCCTGGGTGGAGCCGGTGACGACGCAGACGACGATATAGTCGAACTTGATCCCCATTTCGGCTTCCTGGGCCCGGACTTCCTCGGCGAACCCGACATAGCCGAGGCCACCGAACTTGTGCACCGAGGCACCGGCCGGAATACCATAGGGCTTGCCGCCCGCGTCCCGGACGTCCTGCATGGCGTCTTCCCAGCTCTGCCGGATGCCGATATCGAAGCCCTCGTCGACGAGGCGGCTGTCAGCGCCCATCAGGCGGGTCAGCAGGATATTGCCGACCCGGTCATAAACGGCGTCCTCGTGCGGCACCCAGCTTTCCTGCACCAGCCGGCATTTCATCCCGAGCTTGGCGGCGACGGCGGCGACCATGCGGGTGTGGTTCGACTGCACGCCGCCGATGGAGACCAGTGTGTCCGCGTTCGAGGCGATGGCGTCAGGGACGATATATTCCAGCTTGCGCAGCTTGTTGCCGCCCATGGCGAGGCCGGAATTGCAGTCGTCCCGCTTGGCATAGATCTCGACCTTGCCGCCGAGTGCCTCGGTCATGCGCGGCAGATGTTCGATCGGGGTCGGGCCGAAAGTGAGCGGGTAACGCTCGAATTTCTGAAGGTTCATGGGTTGGCTCCTGTCACAAAAAAAATGCGCAGGAACGCTAACAAAGAGAAACCGGAAGGTGCTTCCGTTATGCAGCGCCTGATTTCATGAAACTCGATGTAAGGCCGGATAGGTGATGTTATTCTCTCAAATATGTGAATTAAAATGAGAGAAATGACCGTGCCTGCAGAACTCGACCGAACGGATCGCAATATCCTGCGCCATTTGCAGCAGAACGGGCGCCTGAGCAATGCCGAGCTGGCCTCTCTGACCAACACCAGCCCGGCCACCTGTCACCGCCGGACCCAGCGGCTGTTCGAGGACGGCTATATCTCCTCCGTCCGGGCCCATATCGCGCCAGAGAAGGTTGAGCGCGGCACTCTCGTGATGGTCGGGGTCGTGCTCGACCGCTCAACGCCGGAGAGCTTCGGGGAATTCGAGGCGGCGGTGACCAAGCTGCCCTTCATTCTGGACTGCCATCTGGTGGCTGGCGATTTCGACTATTTCCTCAAAATCCGGGTGAGTGACATCGCCGACTTCAATGGCATGCACGGCTCCAAGTTGATCGCCCTGCCGGGGGTTCGGCAGACCCGCACTTTCTTCGTCATGAAGGAAGTCACCGACAACGCCCCCTTGCTGTTCTGACCGCTCTCCGGCCCGGGTACCTGGCCGGAAGCAGATCCCGCGTCAAGCGGCGCCTTTTACCCGGTATTAAGAAGTCCCCCCTATGGTCGGCTCTCCCCAAGGTCACCCAGAGTCTGAACGATCGATCCATGCCACGCGAAATTCGAACAATCATTCTGAACGACGCCGAGTTGACCGGTGCGATCGATTCTTTCCGGCGGGTCCGCAAGGACCTTCTGCCGCCCGGCACCGTACACGGCATCGAAGCTCAGCCGAACGGTGATATTCTGATCGCGATAGAGATGAAGTTTGGCCCGAATGTCCGCAATGACAGCTTCATTCTGGAGCAGCAATATGTGGTCGAGGCTTTTGTCAGATTCTGCATTGAGACCAACGTCATCATCCCGCGCGGCGGCACGAAGAAAATTTTGCGGACCGAGAAGGAATGGATCCTCGAAATCCGTCTGAAGAGCAGCGAGATGGCTCATCAGACTGCCTATGCGGACTTAAAGAAGCAGGAACTCAAGAAACTGCCGGGGTAGGGACGTAAGGAGGCGCGCGCCCTCTCCCTCCTTCACGACGCGCAGAATTCCGGCCTCTGCGCCCCGAAAAATAAACATTATTATTTTTCCGGATGATGCCGCACGATTGCCTGTGACATCGGCAATTCAGTGCAACATCGCGGGTACTTTCATGACCAGCCATCTCTCCCCGGACAGTATCGAGGAATTCCAGACCAAGGGTGCGACGGTCCTGCGCGGCGTGTTCTCGGACTGGATCGAGACCCTGAGCAAGGGCATCGCCTACAACATGGAGCATCCCGCACCCAACGTGCGGAATTACCAGGCGGAAGAGGGCGGCCGGTTCTTCGTCGATTACTGCAACTGGGACCGTGTCGCGGAATATCGCGACTTCATCTTCAATTCACCGGCGGCGGAAATCGGCGCGGAGCTGATGGGCAGCAAATCGGTCCGTCTGTTCCATGAGCATGTGCTGGTAAAGACGCCGAAGACCGGCATCCCGACCCCGTGGCACCAAGATCTCCCCTATTACTGCCTCGATGCGAGCCAGACCGTCAGCATCTGGATCCCGCTCGACGAAATCCCGCGTGACCGGACGCTTGAGTTCGTCGCGGGCTCCCACCTCTGGGGCAAATTCTATCGCCCGCAACGCTTCGACGGCACGGCACTGAACGAGAATGACGGGCTTGAGGCGCTGCCGGATATCGACGGCAACCGGAGCGACTACGACATTATCGGCTGGGAACTCTCCCCCGGCGACGCGGTGGCGTTCGACTACCGCACGGTCCACGGCGCCCCCGCGAATACGAGCGCCACGGCCCAACGCCGCGCCTTCTCCCTCCGGCTGGTCGGCGACGACGCGACCTTCGCCCGGCGCGAGGGAATTGTCAGCTCGCCGCCGTTCCCGGATGTGGCGCTCAAGCATGGCGCGCCGCTGGATGGTCCGGAATTTCCGGTGCTGCTTTAGGGGCAGGCCTCCACCTCCATATCCATTATCCCGGCCCCCGATCCGGGACCTTTCGGCGGGTACGGCCCGATGTTCGGCAAGGTCCCGGATCGGGGTCCGGGATGACGACCGTGGGAGGCGGCGATCAGCTCAGCGTTGCCAGCAGACCAGCCATCAGCTTGCCCCTTTCGGCGAGGCTCTCGATTTCGATATGCTCATCCAGCGTATGCAGGCCGGCGCCGCGCACCCCGAGGGAGTCGAGCGTCGGAATGCCCATCGCGCCGGTGAAATTTCCGTCCGAGCCACCGCCCGCCATATGGGCCGTGATCTCGAATCCCAGATCCGCGGCGAGGCTCTTTGCATGCTCGAACAGCGCCTTGTCGGCGGCGCTGGGCTCCCAGACCGGACGCGTGACGCCGCGCGCGACGTGAAAGCCGACATTCCCGTCGGGATCGTGCAGCGCCAGCATCTTCCCGACGCCCGCATCCAGATCTTCCTGCCGCTTGGCCATGGACAGCGCCTCGGCCGAGCAACCCGACGGCACGCAATTCACATGCAGCTGATCCGAGGTCACGCAGCCCACTGAAAAGGTGCAGCTGTCGGTGCTCATCTCCTCGATCTCAAGGATGCGCCGGGCCATTTCCCGCACCGCAGAGCGCCCGAGGCGCGGGTCGACGCCCGCATGGATCGGGGTGCCGGTGGTCCGGAGGTTGAAGCGCGCAATGGCATAGCGGCCCCAGACGAGGCCGCCGTCGGGGCGGGCCGGCTCGGGGACGAGCACGTATTTCTGGCGCTGCGCCGTGGCCTCGATCAGCTCCCGGGTCGCGGGCGTGCCGATCTCCTCGTCCGGCGTGAACAGCACGGTCACGGGCAGCGGCGTCTCGATGTTCGCGGCGGCCAGCTGCCGGATCGCTTCGAGCGACAAATAGTTGCCGCCCTTCATGTCCTGTATGCCAGGCCCCCAGCACTTGCCACCCTCGCGCCGAAAGGGCAGCCGGACAAGCGTGCCGACGGGATGCACCGTATCCATGTGCCCCGCGATCAGGATGCCCGGCGCGCCTGCCTTCGGATGTGGGAAGGTGGCGCGCACGCAGCCGCCGAGGCCCATGCGCCCGGGAATCCGCTCGATCGTCGCGCCCATGGAAGCGAGGTCATAGCTCGCAAGATCGATCATCCGGTCCACCGCCGCCGCGTCATGGGTCGGGCTCTCGCATTCGATCCACGGACGGAGGTCGTCGCACATGGCGTCGGAATCGAAAGGCAGGGCGTTGAAGTCCATGGTGGGTCTCCGCAGTTCGGGGAATGGGGCGGGGGATACGAGGGGAGAAGAAGAGGCGGTTTGGGGAGTGGGGCACGAGGCTCTGTTCGAAAGGAAGCCCGATGATGCGCGGTGCCTTCTCGGTCAATCAAGTTTTATGTCCCCCGCAATAGCAGCTGTCCTCCATGACTTGATCTGGGACCGACTGCCGCCGCAGCGGTTTTGCGAAATTCGCAGCTGGCGATATCTGATTAGAGCACGGCCCGATTTATGTTGTTTGTCCCCACTTTTCGTGATGAATATTTGTTGCAATCAATGGTGGTTGGAGAGTTCGATGAAGATATTGATTCCTTTGATGGCTATTGCGTCAGTTTTTTTCTCGTTGCTTTCATCATCCGCTGACGCGGCACAGGCCATATGCGCCAATCCCGATTTGCCCGGCTTCAATGTGACCGGTCAGTCGGTTCAAACGCTAATCGACCAGAATGGAGCGTCTAAGTCATACACGATCATGATCTGCGGTTGTGAAGGGAACGGCGGCGCAAACCTAGTTTCCGGTGCTGTTATGTCGACAATATATGTGGGTGCCGGCGCCTGTGCCGTGGCGGATAATGTCAACGCAGTCCTGATTCAAGTTAAAGGTGCAGGCAGCGGTGAGTCGTTGAGCGGGGTCTTTAAACTGGAATTGTCCGAATGATGGTTTCTTGAAATCTAATTCACTTTGATTCGCCTATTCGGCTCGGGATTGCTTCTGGGCCGGTTTGCAGTCCGGGTTTTCGCTACCGCGGAGCGATCGTAGTTGGGGAATTAAGGTGTGTGTCCCTTTAATTACCAAAGGTGCCGACGGGATGCACCGTATCCATGTGACCGGCGATCAGGATGCCCGGTTTGCCCGCCTTGGGATGCGGGAAGGTAGCGCGCACGCAGCCACCGAGGCCCATGCGCCCGGCGGAATAAAGGGGACACAATACTTAATTCATTGACGGTAATTCGTCATCCTGGGCCTGATCCGAGATCCACATTGCCGCCGTCAATACTCTATGAAAAGCTGGGTCCCGGCTCTCCGGCCGGGATGACGGCCGTGTGAGAATTAAAGGGACACGTCACCTATTTGGGCGGCCCCTAAGGTCCTCTCGAATGTTTGCGATTATCCAATCAGATAGTGCGATGCTCTATGCCCCCTGGGTCCCGGCCTCCGCCGGGATGACGAACGGGGGATTGAAGAGCGTGGGATGACGGATGGAAGAGTTGTGGTGTGTCCGAGTGGAGGTGGTGCGGGTCTTCCCATCACCGTCACCCCGGCGGAGGCCGGGGCCCAGAGGAACGTGGAACGGGGTGTGTGATCAACGGGCTCTGCAAATCGCGTGGGGCGCTTTGGAAAATGGCTCAGAGCCTTCCATGGCTCCCGTATGCAGCCTTATCTCTACATCCTCGCCAGCAAGCGGAATGGAACCCTCTATGTCGGTGTGACATCCGATTTGCCGAAACGGATCGGGGAACACCGGGCGGGGATCATTCCGGGTTTTACGGCGCGCTATGGCGTCAAGCGGCTGGTTTATCTCGAAGCACACAGCTCCATGACCGAAGCCATCCGGCGGGAACGGCAGATGAAGGAGTGGCAACGGTTATGGAAACTTCGGTTGATTGAGCGCGATAATCCCCGGTGGCGCGATCTTTTCGAAGATCTGTTCGAGGGCTGAGCGGCTGGAGGCCAGGGGGACGTCTATGTTCCCTGGGTACCGGCCTGCGCCGGTATGACATTTAAGGGGGATTACCCCCGCCGCCGTCTCCGCCGTCCGCCTTCGTCTCCCGACTTCACCGCCACGCGCGGCACCGGCATCTTCACCGCCGCCGACAGTTTCGGATACGGGTCCGTCTTGTGCGGCAGGGCCATGGCGCCGACGAAATGTTCCTGGAAGCGGGGCTCGACTGCCGTTTCGACCTTTTCGATGGTGCGCACCACCCACTCGATTTCCTTGCGGGCCTGACCGTTGAGCAGGGCGATGCGGGCGCCGGTGCCTGCCGCGTTGCCGACGGAGACGACGTGTTCCAGCTCGCAGTCCGGGATCATGCCGAGGACCATGGCGTATTTCGGGTCGATATGGCTGCCGAAGGCGCCGGCCAGTACCACCCGGTCGACAGACTCCACGCCGAGCCGGTCCATCAGCAGCCGGGATCCGGCATAGAGCGCGGCCTTGGCGAGCTGGATGGCGCGGACGTCGCCCTGGGTCACCGAGACGGCATCGCTGATCCGGTAGGAGAAGGTGCGGCCGTCCGGGAAGACGCGGTCTGACTTTGCCGCCAGCGCGCCGTCGATCATGCCGTCGGTGGTGATCATGCCGGCCAGGAACATCTCGCCAATGGCCTCGATGATGCCAGAGCCGCAGATGCCGCTGATGCCGAGCTCGGCGACACTCTCCGCGAAGCCGTCCTCGTCCGACCAGCGGTCGGTGCCGATGATCTGGAAGCGCGGCTCAAGGGTTTCGGGATCGATCCGCACGCGCTCGATGGCGCCGGGCGCGGCGCGCTGGCCGCTTGAGATCTGGGCACCCTCGAAGGCCGGGCCGGTCGGGCTGGAGCAGGCGAGCAGCCGGTCCCGGTTGCCGAGCACGATCTCCGCATTGGTGCCGACATCGACCAGCAGGGTGATCTCGTCCCGCTTGTAGGGCGTTTCGGACAGCACGACGGCGGCGGTATCCGCGCCGACATGGCCCGCGATGCAGGGCAGGGCATAGACCCGGGCGCCCGGATGCAGATAGAGGTCCAGTTCGGCGGCGGTCAGCTCGACGGCGGTATCGACGGTCAGCGCGAAAGGCGCGCCGCCCAGCTCCGTCGGGTCGATGCCGAGCATCAGGTGATGCATGATCGGGTTGCCGACGAAGACCAGATCGACGATCTCGTCCGACCCGGCGCCGATCTCGGCCGCCGTCTGGGTCGCCAGATAGTTCACCGCCTCGCGCACGACGCGGGTCATTTCCTCGTCCCCGCCGGGATTCATCATGACATAGGACACCCGGCTCATCAGATCCTCGCCGAATCGGATCTGCGGGTTCATGGTTCCGGCCGACGAGAGCACCTTGCCGGTCGCCAGATCGCAGAGATGGCCGGACATGGTGGTGGAGCCGATATCGACGGCGAGGCCGTAGATCCTCTCCCGGAAGCCCGGCCAGACGCCGACCACCCGGTCATTGCCCCGGAGCGCGACCGTGACTTTCCAGGCGCCGTCGCGCAGGGCCTTCTGTAGGGTGGTCATGACCGCGTAGTCGCAGCTCACATCGTCGGCAATGCCCCAGTTCGGCCATTGCTCACGCAGGCTTTCGCACAGCCGCCGGAAGTCGCTCGACTGGTCATGCAGGTCCGGCTCGCGGACATCGACATAATGCAGATGGGTGACCGGGCGGATCTCGATATCCCGGACCTCGGCCCGCTTGCGCACGACCTGCCGGTGGACCTGGCTTTCCGGCGGAATGTCGATCACGCAATTGGCCAGCACCCTGGCGTTGCAGCCAAGGCGGCGGCCCGGTTTCAGGCCGCGCTTTTCGGCATAGCGCTGCTCGGACTTGGTCGTCTCGCTGATGCTGTTCGCCCGCGAGGTGATCTGGAACTTGGCGAATTCGCCTTCGGAAAGCTGGATCTGGCAGCGCCCGCACATGGAGCGGCCGCCGCAGACGGAATCGAGATCGACGCCGAGAGAGCGGGCGGCGTCGAGTACGGAGGTGCCGGGCGGCACGAAACCGCGCCGTCCGGAGGGGGTGAAGACGACATAGACGTCGTCCTGCCGGAAGTCGTTCGGTGCGCTTGTGTGGGCCGCGTCAGCTGATGCGTTCATGACCAAATTTCTATGCTGCCAATTCCCGTGCTCTTCAGGCCCGTCTTTTAGGCTCGTCTGCGCCGCCGCTCGCGACCGCCGCGTGCGCCGACGACTTCGCCTTCCGCCGGTTGTTCACGGAAACGCTTGATCCAGCGGCGGCATTCCGGGTCATGCCCCATCATCACGTCGGCACCCAGCACGGCGCCCATTTCCTCCGCATGCAGCGGATTCATGATGGCGGAGGTCATGCCGGCATGGATCGCCATGGAGAGAAAGGCGGCGTTCATGGCGTGCCGGTTCGGCAGGCCGAAAGAGACGTTGGAGGCGCCGCAGGTGGTGTTCACCTTCAGCTCCGTGCGGAGCCGGGTGATCAGATCGAAGGCGGAGCGGCCGGCGAGGTTGATTGCGCCGACCGGCATGATCAGCGGATCGACCACGATATCCTCGCGCGGGATGCCATAATCGGCGGCATGCTCGACGATCTTCTTCGCCACCTCGTAACGCACGTTCGGGTCTTCGGAGATACCGGTCTCGTCATTCGAGATGGCAACCACGGCGGCGCCGTATTTCTTCACCAGCGGCAGCACGGATTCGAGCCGCTCTTCCTCGCCGGTCACCGAGTTCACCAGCGGCTTGCCCTGATAGACGGCAAGACCGGCCTCCAGAGCGGCGACGATGGAGCTGTCGATGGAGAGCGGCAGATCGGTCAGGGACTGCACCAGCTTGATGGACTCTGCCAGGATCGCCGGCTCGTCCGCCATCGGGATACCCGCATTGACGTCCAGCATGGTGGCACCGGCCTCGACCTGGGCGAGGGCGTCCGCGCGCACCCGGCTATAGTCGCCCGCAGCCATTTCCGCCGCCAGCAGCTTGCGGCCGGTCGGGTTGATGCGCTCGCCGATGACGCAGAACGGGCGCTCGAAGCCGATCACGATTTCCTTGGTCGCCGAGCTGATGACGGTATCGGTCATTCCGGTTTTTCTCCCTTGAGGCGGCTGACGAGACGGGTCAGGAAGCCGCTGCCGTCTTTGCGGCCAAAGGGGCGGTGTCGAACCCGCCCTTGCTGTTGAAGCTGAAATCGCCCGCCGAAACCCGGTCGACCCAGGAAACGGTCTTGGCGAGGCCGCCGAACGGATAGAAATGCAGATGCCGGATCAGGCATTCCGGATCGGCCTGGATGCCGTCGGCGAGGCCGACCAGCAGCTTGTCCGGGGCCTGCACGGTCAGCAGGCGGGCAATGTTCCGGGTCTGCCGGGTCAGCACCCGCATGGATGGGCCGATGCCGGAGACCTGGGCGAATTTCAGCAATGTCTTCAGGCTGGCGAGGCCGGGCACGCCGATATGGATCGGCAGGGTGTTCCCGGCGTCCCGGATGCTTTTCTCCCATTTCAGGATGGCGCCCGCATCGAAGCAGAACTGGGTCTCGATATAGGTCTCGAT